>DATMMM010000412.1:0-11195 GCA_035569735.1 Allostellaceae bacterium
ATGTCCCACAGCCGCATGTTGTCGGGGCTGATCTCGTCGGCGACGACGAGGCGCATGTCGTCCTCGCTGTAGAGGCGTCCGAATTCGAGGCCGAAATCGACCAGGCGAATGCCGATACCGAGGAAAAGCCCGGTCAGGAAATCGTTGATCCGCAACGAGATTTGCATGATCTCGTCGAGGTCCTGGGTGCTCGCCCAGGCGAAGGCGGTGATGTGCTCCTCACCGACCAGCGGGTCGCCCAATTCGGCTTTCTTGTAGTGATACTCGAGGATCGAGCGCGGCAGCGGGGTGCCCTCGGCGAGACCGAGCCGCTTGGACAGCGAGCCCGCCGCGACATTGCGCATGACGACCCGCAGCGGGATGATCTCGACCTCGCGCACGAGCTGCTCGCGCATGTTGAGCCGGCGCACGAAATGCGTGGGGACCCCGACCTCCGAGAGCTTCACCATCAGGTACTCGCTGATCCGGTTGTTGAGCACCCCCTTGCCGGTGATCGTGCCCTTCTTCTGGTTGTTGAAGGCAGAGGCGTCGTCCTTGAAATATTGCACGAGGGTGCCGGGCTCGGGCCCCTCGAACAGCACCTTGGCCTTGCCCTCGTAAATCTGTCGGCGGCGCGAC
This sequence comes from Allostellaceae bacterium, assembly GCA_035569735.1. Taxonomy (GTDB): domain Bacteria; phylum Pseudomonadota; class Alphaproteobacteria; order ATCC43930; family CGMCC-115725; genus DASZHJ01. The sequence goes on from DATMMM010000412.1 coordinate 619, forward strand.
ATGGCCTTCAATACCTTGATGTTTTCAGAGGGATCGGATGATGGGCGGGTCCGGCGTGACCCGGCAGCGGCGCCGCGCTCCTCCTGGGGGATGGGGGTGCTGTATAGCAAGGCTGGGCCCCCGAAACAATGACGCCGCCCCGGCGAGCGAAATCAATGCTTTAGGAAGAGGATTCACCACGGAGGACACAGAGGACACGGAGGTTCGAGTTTGGTTCGCCGCGGAGCGGCAATAGTCCTGATTGGCGCTTCCAATAAGACTGCGGCCTCGCCGCGACTGGCTCTCTCCGTGCTCTCCGTGTCCTCTGTGGTGAACCTACTTTATGTCCCGCCAGGGCTCGGTCTCGGGGGACCAGGCGGCGAAGCGGAAGCGCCAGAGCCGCTCGCTGTGGCCGGGCTGGGCGAGGGCCACCAGGCTGCTGGAGACCGTGCCGAAGCCGGTGTCGGTCGTAAAGCGCATGGCGCCGGTGGGCCCGTCCTCAGGGGCCGCCTCGGTGCTCTCGAGCAGCGCAGCCCAAGCGGAGAAATCACCGCGGTCGGGATCGGGCGCCTGGGCCTCGGCGAAGCGCGGGCGGTAGCGGCGGATACGGCCGATCTCGGGGTCGTCGAGCTCGCCCGCGGTCAGCATGGAGATGCCTTCGCCGATCGGCGTCACCGTGAGCCCCAGCGTTCCCGTGGGATCGGCGTGCCTGAGCCAGAAGGCATCGCGGTTGTCGGCGACGATCATGTTGAAGGGCCGGTAGGCGCGAGGCTCCAGGTGCTTGAGCGCGCGCGCGGCGTCCACCGCATCGGCGTGGTCGAGCGCCTCCAGCACCAGCTCGCCCCGCGAGCGGAACCCCTTGGCGCGGCCGAGCGTGCCGTGTCGGTTCAGCATCGCCGCCACCACGCCGGCATCGTTGAGGCCGAGCCAGGAGCCGCCGGCCTCGACGTCGAGGCCCGCCACCACCTCCGGCCGGTCGGGCCAATGCCGGCCTGGCGGTTTCGAAGGGCGCGCCGCCATCTCGTCGCGGTTGGCGCCGAGGATCAGCGGCCAGTCGTGACCGGGACGGCGCAACAGGACGACGGTGCACATGGCACGGGGGTTCTCGCGAGAGGGGCGAAGCACGATATAATGCCGAAGCCGGGGCCGTCGCCTGCAGAGCGCGCGGCCCTGCCTTGCACCAGGGTGAACGCAATGACCGGCTTCGACGAGCGCGAGAAGGGCTTCGAGAAGAAATTCGAGCTCGACCAGGAGCTCGCCTTCAAGGTCAAGGCGCGGCGCAACAAGCTGCTGGCGCTCTGGGCGGCCGAGCGCATGGGGTTCACGGGCGAGGCCGCCGAGAAATACGCCCGCGCGATCGTCGAGCTCCGGCACCACGACGACAACGACCTCGTGGCCCACATCCTGCAGGACGCCACCGAAAAGGGCATCACCCTCGATAGCGCCCGCCTCCGCGCCGAGCTCGCCCGCGCAACCGCCGAAGCCAAGCGGCAGCTGGGCGTGCCGACCTAGGCGAAGTCCTTAGCGCAGAGGTCGCGGAGGATGCGCGGAGGACGCGGAGGGCTCAGGAAGGGAAGTTCACCACAGAGGCGGTGAGGCAGTGAGTAAGGATTTTTCGGGCGCGAAGCGCCCAATCCTCTTTCTCATTGCCTCACCGTCTCTGTGGTCAACCTTTCTTCCCCGCGTCCTCCGCGCATCCTCTGCGACCCCTGCGCTAAACCTTGAATCCGCTTAGCTTGTGCCGAAGACGCGTTTGAAGATCGTGTCGACGTGCTTCACGTGATAGGCGTGGTCGAAGAGGGCTTCGAGGGCTTTCGGCTTCAGGTAGCTCGTCACCTCGGGATCGGCCTTGAGGAGATCGAGGAATTTGCCTTTGCCTTCCCAGACCGGCATGGCGTTCTTTTGGACGGCGCGGTAGGCGTCCTCGCGGCTCATGCCGGCTTGCGTGAGCGCGAGCAGCACGCGCTGGGAATGGACGAGACCGCCAAGCCGATCGAGGTTGGCGCGCATCGCCTCGGGGTAGACCACGAGCTTGTCGACCAGGCCCGCCGCGCGCGCCAGCGCGAAGTCGAGCGCGATGGTGGCGTCGGGCGCGATCACCCGCTCGACCGAGGAATGCGAGATGTCGCGCTCGTGCCAGGTGGTGACATTCTCGAGCGCCGGCACCACCGAGGCGCGCACCAGCCGCGCCAGCCCCGTGATGTTCTCGGAGAGCACGGGGTTGCGCTTGTGCGGCATCGCCGAGGAGCCCTTCTGGCCCGCGGAGAAGAACTCCTCGGCCTCGCGCACCTCGGTGCGCTGGAGATGGCGGATCTCGGTCGCGAGGTTCTCCAGCGAGGAGGCGATCACCGCCAGGGTCGCGAAGAACACCGCATGCCGGTCGCGCGGGATGATCTGGGTCGAGATCGGCTCGACCGCGAGGCCGAGCTTCTGCGCGACATAGGCTTCGACGTCGGGATCGATGTTCGCGAAGGTGCCGACCGCGCCCGAGATCGCACAGGTGGCGATTTCCGTGCGGGCGCGCTCAAGCCGCTCGCGGTTTCGCGCGAAGGCGGCGTAGTGGCTGGCGAGCTTGAGGCCGAGCGTGGTCGGCTCCGCATGGATGCCGTGGCTCCGGCCGATGGTGAGGCTGAGCTTGTGCTCGTGGGCACGGCGCTTCAGCGCCGCCAGCAACGCATCGAGATCGGCGAGGAGGATGTCGGAGGCTTGCTTCAGCTGCACGGCGAGGCAGGTGTCGAGCACGTCGCTGGACGTCATGCCCTGGTGGACGAAGCGCGCCTCGTGGCCGACGTGCTCGGCGAGGCTGGTCAGGAAGGCGATCACGTCGTGCTTCACCTCGCGCTCGACCGCGTCGATGCGCGCGATGTCGAAGCCGCCCTTCTCCCAGACCGCCTTCGCGGCCTCCTTGGGGATGACCCCCTTGGCCGCCAGCGCGTCCGCGGCGTGCGCCTCGATCTCGAACCAGATGCGGAAGCGGTTCTGCGGCTCCCAGATGGCGCTCATCTCGGGGCGGCTGTAGCGCGGGATCATCGGCGGAAACCCCCGAGAAACGTGGGCTGGATTGATTGCTTAGCCCAGCGCTTGCCACGGAACAAGCGCAACCGCCCCCTGAACGTCATGCCCGCGCATGTCGCGGGCATCCACGTGTTCTTCTGCGGCCAAAGAACACCCGTGGATGGCCGGGACAAGCCTGGACAAGCCCGGCCATGACGATGCTGGGAGGCGGCACTAGATTACTGAGTGGGTGACAGCGGGAGGCTGGCGATGAGGCGACTCGGGACGATGCTGGCGGCGGCCGCGATGGCGGTCGCGACGCCCGCCGAGGCCAAGATGGTGCTGCAGACATTTGCGCTGCCGGCGGGCGCGGGGCCGCACGATGTCTATCCCGCGCCCGACGGCACGGTGTGGTTCACCGCGCAGGCCGCGGGCAAGCTCGGGCGGCTCGATCCCAAGACCGGCAAGTCGGACCTGCTGGCGCTCGGGCGGGATGCGGCGCCGCACGGCGTGATCGTCGGTCCCGATGGCGCGCCCTGGGTCACCGACGGCGGGCAGAACGCGATCGTGCGCGTCGACCCGCTGACCCGCGCGGCGAAAGTCTTTCCGCTGCCGAAGGAGCGCGCCAACGCCAACCTCAACACCGCGAGCTTCGATCATGCGGGCGCGCTCTGGTTCACCGGGCAGAACGGCATCTACGGTCGGCTCGACCCCAAGTCGGGCGCGATGATGGTGTTCGACGCGCCACGCGGCGTCGGGCCCTATGGCATCACCACGACGCCCGACGGCGAGGTGTTCTACGCCTCGCTCGCCGGCAGCTATCTGGGCCGGATCGATCTCGAGACCGGCGCCGCCGCGGTGCTGGAACCGCCGGTGCCGCGCCAGGGCGCGCGCCGCGTCTGGGGCGACAGCAAGGGCGCGCTCTGGATCAGCGGTTGGGATAGCGGCGACCTCTTTCGCTACGACAGCAAGGCCAAGAGCTGGGCGCGCTGGCACCTGCCGGGCGATCATCCGCAGCCCTATGCGGTCTATGTCGACGACACCGACGCGGTCTGGCTCAGCGACTGGGGCTCGAACGCGATCCTGCGCTTCGATCCCAAAGGCGAGCGGTTCGAATCCTATCCGCTCCCCGACCGCTACGCCGGCGTGCGCCAGCTCGCGGGCCGCAAGGGCGAGGTCTGGGGTGCGGAATCCGGCGCCGACAAGCTCTTCGTGCTGCGGGCGGAGTAGCGATGCCCGGAGCGCCCACGCGCCCCGCCGGAACGCCTCGCCCGCGGCGGCGTTATAGGCAAGGTAGTCCTCGAAGGCAGGGAGGGATCGTGAAACGCGCGGACTCGCTGAAGGAGGACGCCTCGCTCATTCGCGAGATCGCGTGGTCGTTGAGCCTGCCCCGGGTTCGCAACAAACTCCTGGAGCTTGCCGACGAGTGCGAGACCCTCGCGCGCGGCGGCAGCAAGGGTTTGAAAGCGGCCAAGAAGCCGCGGCGCCGCGCGCCTCCGGTCGGGCGCCGAGCCGCGGGGACGGGGAATGCGCGTCAGAAGCGCGCGCAGGACGCTTCCGGCAACCCTGAGTTTGCGCGCGCCGGTCGGAGTCCGAGCCGCCGCGGGTGACCGGCGCCGGCGATCTCTTCTCGACTTTCTACTTTACCGAAAATGAACCCGGCCCGGCGCTCGCAATCGAGCCCGCCGCGCCTTGCCGCGCGCGCCTGGGCCTCCATTCTGGTTGGGTGAGCTTCACCAGTGCGCGCGGGAGTGCGATGTCGCGCGTGATCCGTCACCGCACCACGCTCGCGTGATAGCCAAGGTGCGCGATGCGGCAGAACACTTTCCTTCGTTCGATCCTTCATATGGCCAGCGCGCTGGCGCTCGTCGCCAGCTTTGCACTCGGCCTCTAACGGCGGCGCGCTCATCCTGGGCGCTCACGTCGTCTACGCGAAGGGCGACGGCGGAGGCGGTGGCGGAGGGGGCGGGAACGGCGGCGGCGGTAGCGGTGGCGGCGGCAACGCGGGCGGCGGCGACGGGAAAGGCAGCGGCAGCGGGGGCAGTGGTGGAAGCGGCAAGGGCGGATCGGCCGGAGGCGGCGCGAGCGGCGGCGCCTCGGGCATCGGCGGTGGCGAGGGACGAGCGGCCGATAGCGATCAAGGCAGCGGCGGGATTTTCGCCCGGGTGATGCGCAGCTTCGGTTTGGCAAGCACCGCGCCGCGGATCGAGCCGGTGGTTGCGCCATCGCGGTCTCTCGTCGGATCGCTCCCGCCCAATGCGCGGAGGATCGGAACGCCGGGCGTGCCGGCGCTGGCGCTGCGGGTTCCGCCCCAAGAGACGCAGGCCTTCCGCTTCGACGTGGGAACCGCGGTGTTCCCGACCACCGGCGGCATGCTCACCACCGAGGAGGTCGACGGCGTCGATCTCGTGACCGTCGACGCGCGGCACCATCGCGTCATTCACCCCGCGGCCTTCTTCGAGCCGCACGAGGGCGCGCAATACGACCGCCGCACGGTGGAGCGCTTCTGGCCGATCGCGCTCGGCAAGCACGTGCGCTTCGTGGAGACCGTCGGGACCGAGCGCTGGCTTCATGTGATGAGCGCAGTGCGTGCCGAGACGGTCTCGGTTCCCGCGGGCGAGTTCCACGCTTTCGTGGTGGAGCGCACGATGCAAAGGATCGGAGCGGGATCGCGGTCCGTCGCCACCTACACCTACTGGTACGCCCCGGATGCCGGCGCCATCGTCAAGACCGAGCTCCGCCCGGGGAACGGCGAGCCCGCCGTCACCGAGGATGCCGACGTGATCGGCTACCCCCTGCCGCGGCCGGTCGCGGCCTCGTCGGACGCGCTCGACTAAAGCATTTTCCGCCGAAGTGGACGCCGGTTCGGGGCAGAAATACCACACAACAAAAAGAGTTTTCGGTGCACCGCAAGGGGTGCGCTTCCCAGACTCTCCTGATGGCGGCCTACTCGCCGATGCGCCTGGGGCTTGAGTCCGCTCGCACGGGTTCCCACCTAATGGCCCTCCCGTCATGACGCATCAGCCAAATCCCGCGTCGCTGCTCGCCGTCTCCGCGGATGAGACCTCGGGTCCCCACGCGCGCGGGCCGGACGAGGACCGCAACGCTGAGCTGCTGGACGCCTATTCACGCGCCGTGGTGGGCGCGGTCGATCTGGTGGGACCCGCCGTCCTGCAGATCCAGGTCGAGAGCGCGGGCCGGCCCGCCGGCGGCGGGTCGGGCGTGTTGTTCACGCCGGACGGCTACGCCCTCACCAACAGCCATGTGATCTCGGGCGGTACCCGCATCCGGGCTACCTCGGCCGATGGCCGGGTCTCCACGGCGTCGGTGGTCGGCGACGACCCCGAGACGGACCTTGCGGTGTTGCGCCTCGACGCGCCGACACCCGCCTTCGCGCGGCTCGGCAACTCGCGCCGGCTTCGAGTGGGCCAGCTGGTGATCGCGATCGGCAATCCGCTGGGCTTCCAGTACACGGTCACCGCCGGCGTGGTGAGCGCCCTCGGGCGCTCGCTGCGGGCGCGCTCGGGCCGGCTGATCGACAGCGTCATCCAGACCGACGCCGCGCTCAATCCCGGCAACTCCGGTGGTCCACTGGTCAATTCCTTGGGCGAAGTGGTCGGCATCAACACCGCGATCATCGCGGGTGCCCAAGGGATCTGCTTCTCGATCTCCTCCAACACGGTGGAGTTCGTGGCCACGCGGCTCATCCGCGAGGGCCGCGTGCGCCGCTGCTTCATCGGGGTCGCCGGGCAGAATGTGGTGCTGCCGCGCCGCCTATCCCGCTTTCACGGGCTCGAGCAGAGCTCGGCCGTCCTGGTGCAATCGACCGGCTCCGGCGGACCTGCGAGCCGGGCCGGCGTGTTGGACGGCGACATCATCGCCGCCGCCGATGGCGTCACGGTTTGCGATATCGACGACCTGCACCGGCTGATGACCGAGGAACGCGTCGGCCGCGCCATCCCGCTGGTCGTGCTCCGACAGGGACAGAAACTCGATCTTGCCGTCACGCCCGCGGAGCTGCCGGCGAGGCCGCCACGTTAGCGGCCGGCCCTTCGGCCCCCGCATAGGCGCTCTTGGGCCAGCGTGCGAGGGCGGCCTTGCCCTGCTTGGTGAGCGCGTAGAAGCCGCGCTCGACCCGTAGGAACCAGCCATAGACATTCCGCAAGAGGATCGTGGGCGCGTCCGGCACGGCGCCCTTGAGCTCGCTGGTGCTGAGCGGTCCCGCCTCGAGAGCGGCGGCGCAGATGAGCGCGCGTTGGCGATAGGCGGTCATGATCGGCGCCCGCGTGCTACCGCCCGCCGCGGGATCGCCCTGCCGGCGGCGATGCTCCTCCACCAGCCGGGAGCGCCGCCGCGGATCGCGCCGCGGACGCCACGCCCGCGGCTCCACCAGCAGCTCGACATGGCCGCGCGGGAATACGCCGAGCAGGCCGAATCCCAGAAACCGGCAGAGCTTACGCACGCGCGGATCGGCCTCCCGGCCGCGGCCGCGCGAGGAGACGCGGACGGCGAGCCAGACCTCGTCAGAGGCCGCCGTGCGATCGACGCCCTGCAGCACCAGCTCCAGGGTGAAACTTAGTTTAAGCTCGCCGATTACCACCACGGGCGGATCGCCGCCGCGGAGCGCCACAAGGTCGCAGCCGTCGATCTCGCCCTTGACCTCGAAGCCGAGTCGCTCGAGGAAGCGCTTCACGGGCAGATAGAGCGTCGTCTCCAATCGGAATCCCCGCGCGGCATCACGCGAAGCCCTTGCGTGCCGTGCAATCCATCCTATCCTATTTGCGCGACGATCTGCAGTTTGGTGAGCGAAGAGTCGGAGGGCGAATGCGATACGTCTGCGATGCTCCCGAGGGAAAGACGTGGTTCCGGCTGGAGACGCCGGCCGAGGCCGCCGCGGAAGCGCTGGCGATGCATCACGCCGTCGAGAAGCATTTCTGCCGCGAGATGGAGAAAGCGACTCGAAACTATCAGCCAGTCTCCAAGACCTTTATCGAGCAGGAGATCGGCCTCAAGGCGCATATCCAGCGCGAGATGCCGCTCTTCCTGACCTTGCGGGACTCCGAGGGCACGGCCCTCGTCACGGCCATGCTGCCTCCGGGCGGGAAACAGGACTCGGCCTTCAGGATGATCATCGTGGGTCCCGATAACGGCGATCCCTATCCCGAGCATCGGCCGGCCATCGAAGCGCTCGGCAGGCATTTCGGCATCTCGCTCGAGCGGTCGCGCTGCTTTCCCTACCGGGGACAATAGGCGCGTCCGATGGACGCGGAAGCCGTCGTGGTCACCTGAAAATTATTTAAGGCTTGGTCGCGGTCGCGGCGCTGCTTTCGGACAGCCGGCGCGCCAAACTCGCGGCGACCGCAGTGAGCGCGCTCTCTCCCCCCAGGCGCGCCTCCGCCTCCTCTATCCAAGGCCCCACGCTCTCGGTCGCAGAAGGCTGGAGCCGTCTCAGCGCCGAGACCGCGGATGCCAGGTCCTCGTTCTTGAGCGCCGCCTCCGCGGCCACCAGCGCTGCCTCGGCGCCGGTCGGCTCCGCCGGCGCGCTGGGATCGCCACCGCGCTTGGCGGCCTCGTCCCGGCGAACGTTCCGCGCCACCAGGCTGAAGCGGTAGACCAAGGCCGCGAGACTGGGAATCCCTCGCGGCGCGCGCTCCTCGAGAGTGCGGAGCGCCGCCAGCGCCTCCGGCCGGCGCTGCGCCAGACCCTCGGCGCTCTGCAACTCCGCTGCAAACGGCCGCGAGGTCGCGAGAGTCGCGCGGAGCGCATCGACCGCCAATATCAGCGCCACATCCGTCTTGTCCGGAAGCGATGTTGCGGTGCCCTCCAGCCGATCCAGCCGGCTGCGCTGCTCGGCGAGCTCGGTGTTGAGCTTGTCGGTGGCCGCTTGGGGACTCCCGGTGCTCGTGACCTGCGCCGAGGCCGGGACGTTCGCGGGACCGGCATCCGACAGTGCCTGCAAGCGCGTCTCGAGCGACGCTATCCGGGCGGCCTGATCGGCGAGCGCCGTGCTCATCTTGCGCGTATCGGCGCCGAGGCTCGCCTCGGCAGCGCTTGCGCCGTTCGCCGCCGCTCCCAGCGTATCCAGGCGCCGGTTGACCGCGGCCAAGCGATCGGCTTGCTCGGCGAGCGTTCCGCCGAGCTTCCTGGTCTCCTCCTCCAAGCCAGACGCCCGGACGGACGCCGCGGCTCGCGCGTCTGCCGCCTGCACGGCCAGCGCGCCGAGCTTGTCGCCTTGCTCTGTCAGCCTCGCCCCGAGCCTCTGCGTATCGCCCGCGAGCTTCGCCGCGGCGGCATTGGCGGCCTCGGTGGATTTGGAGATCGTATCCACGCGCTCGCCTTGCGCCTTGAGCGCCGCCCCGAGCTTCTGCACCTCGTCCCTGAGGCTGGCAGCCGAGGCATTGGCCGTGTCGGTCGCAATTACCAGCGTCTCGACGCGGGTTCCGATCGCGGCCAGACGATCGCTGTCCGCGGCGAGCGAGGCGCTGAGCTTTCGCGCCTGATCCTCGAGCGTGCTCAAGCGTCCGATGGCGGCGCTGTTGGCACCATCGGTGCTGGCAGCGAGCGCCTGCAGACGCTGGTCGAGGGCATCGAGCCGGGAACGCTGATCCGACAGCGCCGAGGCAAGCTTCTGGGTCTCCTGCTCGGTATTCCCAGCGCCGGCGGTGACCGCCGCGAGACCCTTGTCGAGACCGTCGAGGCGCCCGCTCTGCGCCCCGAGGTCGGCCTCGAGCTTCCGCGCCCGCTCCTCGATGCTGGCGGCGCGATTGCCGGCGGCGGTGCTCGCGCTGTCGACGCCGGCCGCGAGCGCCGTCAGCCCCTTGTCGAGCGTGTCGAAGTGCTTGCCGTCCTCGGCCAGCGCCGCATCGATGCGGTGGGTTGCCTCTTCCGATCCGGTCGCGCGGGCCGCCAGCTCCATCACGCGGTTCTCCAAGCGCCGATCGAGTGCGTCCAGCCGCACGTTGATCTCGTTGACCTTCGCCAGCACCACGCCGCTGTCGCCGGGCGCGACCCAGGGAAGATGAGCCGCCAGCGAGAGCGCCCAGTAGGGCGACGTCGCCACGGCGGCCAGTAATGCCCCAATGGCCAGGAGCATGGGCGCGGCGCTTCGCATACGCGATCCGCCGGGGTACGCGACGGGATTCTTGCGGAAAGCGAAGGTGTCGGTCTGCAGCGGAGGCAGCCGCGGGGGCATCGCCGCCGCCGTCAGCGGCGGCGGCTCCAACACCGACGTGTCGGCGCCATGCGACCTCGCAGGCGATGCTTCTCTGTGCTCGGGCCTCGCCCGCTCCTGCGAATCCTCGCGCGGAGTCTCCGGCCGCGCCGGCGGCATGGGACCCCCGAAGGCCTCGAGGATTGCCGCCTGCGTGGGGGCGCGCGCCACCACCAGGTTATCCCATTCAACGTCCTTGAGCGCCGCGCCCACGGCCGAGCTCGTGACCACGGCCGTCACGTCCCGGCAAGCCGCGGCAAGGCTGGAGGCCGAGATCAGCCTCGCGAAGACCGTCGCCGTCCCTGGCGAGAAGAACACCGCGGCATCGATGGTTCGGCTCTTGAAGCCCGCGGCGGCCTTGCTGCTGAACGCCTGCGCGGGCTCGGCGCGGTAG
>DATMMM010000413.1:0-5551 GCA_035569735.1 Allostellaceae bacterium
CGCGCCGGCGCGCACGGTCCTCGAAGCTGTCGTAGGCCCACATGTGGACGATCTGATTGAGCGGTCCGATCTCGGTGGTGAACCAGCCCACGAGCCGGCCGAGGATGCGGGTCTGGATCGCCAGCCCCTCGCTCTCATAGAGCCGCAGATACTCCGGCGTCTTGCCGGCAAACAGCGTGTAGGTTCGTTGCTCCACGATCACGGGGGCGTTCCTCCTTCTTGGCTCGAGTGCGCAAGAGCGTCCTGCGGAGCCTCAGAGGTATTGGAGTTTCCGCTCAGCCGCAATGGGCTCGTGTCGGCGGCGAAACTGCACTGTATTGAGCGCTGGGCGAATGGCTGGTGACATCGGCGTGCGCGGCACGCACGAGACCGAGACCCGCCAGCGCCAGAACGACGAACGCCGCCGCGCGGACGACCGCTCGCGTCGGCGCGGTGCTGAACCAGCGCATGAGCGACATCAGGATGACGACCGTCCCCGCCCAGAACACGAGCTGGACCCCGGCGGGGCGCGCGACGTAGCCCACGAGCACGTGCAGCACCCGGCCCGGCACGCTGTCCTCGGTGAGGAGCCACGAGGTGTCCCAAATCTCATTTCCGAGCGACGGCAGCACGTCGGCCTGGTTCAAGAAGAAGGCGCCCTGGGACGCGAGCCCGGCCGCGAGCAACACGATCATCCAGCTGGTGACGGCAAAGAGGTAGCGGCTCGGTATTCGCAGCAATCCGAGATAAAGCGCGGCACCCGCGGCCGCGCCACCGATGAGCCCGATCGCGCCGCCGCCGAGCATGTTCACCAGACCGCCACCGCCTGCCGCGGCAACGCCATAAAGGAACAGCACGGTCTCCGAGCCCTCGCGCAGCACGGCGACGCCGACGACCAGTGCCAGCGCATAGAGCGGCCGCGCGCCCGCCGCCACGTCGCGCCCGAGCGCCGAGGCTTCCATCGCCATTTCCTTGCCGTGGCGGCCCATCCAGACGTTGTGCCAGCCGAGCATGCCCACGGCAGCGAACAGGATGAGGGCGTTGAAGAGCTCTTGCCCCATGCCGGCCACCGCCTGGGCGATCTCGGCGGCAAAGCCCGCGACGAGGCAGGCGCCGAGCACGCCCACCGCGATGCCGCCCGCGACCCAGAGACCGCGCCGCGGCGTCCCTTTGCTGGCCGCCAGCACGATGCTGGCGATCAGCGCGGCCTCGAGCACCTCGCGAAACACGATGACGGCGACGGCGATCATGACGGTGCTTTCCCAGTCACTTGGCGATCAGCTTTCCCTGCGCAGTGTCCTTGTGGAAATCCCCGAAGAACGGATACGTCCCGGCCTCGAGAGGCCCCACGATGACCAGGATCTGCTGGCCCGGCGCCACCACTTTCTCCCGGTGCAGCTCGCGGCTCTCGAATTCCTCGGGCGTCGAATCCTCGTTTTTGATCATCAGCTTGACCTTGACGCCTGCGGGGATTTGCAGCTCCGCCGGGGCAAAGCGGTGCTCTTTGATGACCAACGTGAATTGGGGATCCTCCGCCCAAGCCGCTCCGGCAGCGGCAAGAAAGGTCACTAAGGCCAATGACACCACGCCCGTCCGCCGATCCATCGCCGACCCGCCTCCAGTTGCGAATGAGTCGCAATTGAACCTATTGCGAATCGTTCTCAAAGACCAGCGAAACTATCCAGCCATTCCCCGCAAACCAGAAGCGCGATTTGTCGCAGGCTTGGTCTAACGCGAGCGATGGGTCATCATCATTCCTGGGGAGGCAAGGAAGCGTGGAACATATGGCCCCGATGGCGCACACCGAAGCAGACGCGCTCCTGGCCGCGAACCTTGAGTTCTACAGAGCCTTCACGATGCATGACGTCGCGGCGATGGAGCGCGTCTGGGCGGAGGAGACGCCGGTGCTGTGCCTGCACCCGGGCTGGGAGCTGCTGCGCGGCCGCGCTGCGGTGCTGGAGAGCTGGCGGCAGATCCTGTCGAACCCCGAGGCGCCACACGTCGTCGTGCACGAGGACCAAGCCTTCCTCTTCGGCGAGGTCGGCATCGTCACCTGCGAGGAAGAGCTCGATGGCGGCTCGCTCGCGGCCACGAACATGTTCGTGAAGGAGCAAGGCTTCTGGCGCCTCGTGCACCACCAGGCGAGCCCGATCTTGAGCCGCCGCGCGGAAGCGCCGCCGCCGGCGCGCCTCCACTAGGTCACACGAACCGCGCCACGGCTTCGCCCAGCGCCTCGAGGCTCGAGCGCACGGTCTCGCTTGGCTTCGGCCATTTGGTGCTGACGATGCTGCCGGTGAGCACCACCATGCCCTTGCGGAGGGGCCGGCCGCGCTCGACCCGGTTGTTGGCGAGCCAGGCGAGCGCATTCAGCGGGTGGCCCAGCACGTCGGCGCCCTTGCCGCGCCCCTGCTCCACGCCATCGATGGTCATCGTGCCGCCGAGCGCGGCAAGGTCGAGCCGCTGCCAGTCCCTGACGGCGGGCCCGATCACCGCCCCGCCGTTCCAGGCGTTGTTGGCGATGAGCCCGCGCGCGGTCACCTTCTTATAGTCGGCGTTCTGGTCCTCGATGATCTCGATGCCCGCGTGGCAGGAGTCGACGGCAGCCGCGACGCTCTCTCGGTCGTGCGGCCGGCCGCGGTCGGGAAGGTCCGCACCCAGGCGCATCGCGATCTCGCACTCGACGGCGACGTTGACATAGTCGCTCATGCGGATGGTCACGGGGCTTTCATAGAAGAAGCGGTTGAAGATCGCGCCGGCGCAGGGATGGTCCAGCCCCATGAGCTCCTGCATCACCTTCGTGGTGATGGCGATCTTGTAGCCGACGACGGGTCCGCGCGTCGGGACCCAGCGCGCCTGCAGGATCTCCTGCGCCGCATAAGCCTCATCGAGATCCCGCGGCTCGATGTCCGGCGGCAGCGGCGGCAGATTGCCCCGTGTCCGTGCGAGAGTGTCGAGATAGTCGGCGATGCGATCGACGCGCGCGCGATCGGTCATGGGTGTCCTCCCGAAAATTTGGGCGATCATGGCGGCCTGACGGACCCGGGACAAGCACTTGCTGCGCCGGCCTGGGGACGCTAAGCAGGGCGGGCGCTCTCACCGAAACGGAAGTTCTCATGCGCGAACATCGGATCGCGGCCATCCCCGGCGACGGCATCGGCAAGGAGGTGATCGCGGCGGGGCTCGAGGTGCTGGCGGCGCTCGAGCGGCGGGATGGCGGGTTCCGGCTCGCGGTGGAGCATTTCCCCTGGGGCTCCGACTATTTCCGCGCGCATGGCAAGCTCATGCCGGAAGACGGCGTCGCCGCGCTCAAGCGCTTCGATGCGATCTTCTTCGGCGCCGTCGGCGATCCCAAGATCCCTGATCACGTGACGCTCTGGGGCTTGAGGCTCCCGATCTGTCAAGGCCTCGACCAGTACGCCAATGTGCGCCCGACGCGGCTCTTGCCGGGCATCGTGGGTCCGCTGCGTCATGCCACGGCTTCCAACCTCGACTGGGTGATCGTGCGCGAGAACTCCGAGGGCGAGTACGCCGGGAATGGCGGCCGCGTGCACCGCGGCCTGCCCGAGGAGGTCGCGACCGAAACCGCGGTCTTCACGCGCGTCGGCGTCGAGCGGATCATGCGCTTCGCCTTCGGCCTCGCGCGCGGACGGTCGCGCAAGAAGCTCACGGTGGTGACCAAATCGAACGCGCAGCGCCACGGCATGGTGATGTGGGACGAGATCGCCGCCGAGGTGGCGCGGGATTTCCCCGACGTCGCCTGGGACAAGGAGCTGGTCGACGCCATGACCACGCGCATGGTGCTGAAGCCCGGCAGCGTCGACGTGGTGGTGGCGACCAACCTGCACGCGGACATCCTGAGCGATCTCGCGGCGGCGCTCGCCGGCAGCCTCGGCATCGCGCCCACGGCGAACCTCAACCCCGAGCGCAAATTCCCCTCGATGTTCGAGCCGATCCACGGCTCCGCCTTCGACATCATGGGGAAAGGCATCGCCAATCCAGTCGCGACATTCTGGACGGCCTCGCTGATGCTGGAGCACCTGGGCGAGCCGGCGGCGGCGCGGCGTCTCATGCGCGCGGTCGAGCGCGTGACGGCCGACCCGGCGCTCCACACCCCCGACCTCGGTGGCAAGGCCACCACGCGGATGGTGACAGATGCGGTCTCAGAGGCGATCCTCGCCGACAACGAATAAGGCTTTGGAGGGAGTGACCCCATGCGATTAGCCCTGATCGGCCAGCAGGCCTTCGGCCGCGCCGCGCTCGACGCCTTCCGCGAGCACGGCGACACCGTCGCTGGCGTCTTCGTGGCGCCGGAGAAGCCTGGCACCAAACCCGATCCGCTGCGCGCGCGGGCCGAGGAGCTCGGCATCCCCGTTTTGCAGTTCCAGCGCTACAGCAGCGACGAGGCGCTCGGCACCTTGCGCGGCCTCGCGGTCGACATCGGCGTCATGGCCTATGTGACGCAATTCGTGCCGCAATCCTTCGTGACGATCCCGAAGCACGGCACGATCCAGTTCCACCCCTCGCTGCTGCCGGCGCATCGCGGCCCCTCCTCGATCAACTGGCCGATCATGCTCGGCAAGCGCGAGACCGGCCTCACCATTTTCCGGCCCAGCGACGGCCTCGATGAGGGCCCCATCGTGCTTCAAAAGAAAATCGCCATCGGCCCCGACGACACCTTGGGCTCGGTTTATTTCGACCGGATCTTCCCGCAGGGCGTGGCCGCGCTCATCGAGGCCGCCGCGCTCGTCATCGCCGGCCGCGCGGAAGAGCACATGCAGGACGAAACGCAGGCAAGCTACGAGGGCTGGGTGCGCGAGGCGGAATCGCGCATCGCTTGGGGCCATCCGCTGGATGTCGTCTACAACCTTGTCCGCGGCTGCAATCCGCAACCCGGCGCCTGGACGATGCTCGCGAGCAAGCGCCTGCAGATCTTCGACGCCCGCAAGATTCCCGCGCGCACCTTCGGCGCCGTCAAGGGTATGAAGCTCGGCCAGGTCGCGGCGATCACCGCCGAGGGCTTCACCGTGCACGCCCACGGCGGATTCGTCGAAGTGCTGCGCTGTCGCATCGACAACGGCGCCAAGGTCTCGGGCAAGGACGCCGGCGTGGCGCCCGGCGCCATCTTGGAATAACCCCGCCATGACGAACGTCGACCAGACTTTCGCGGGCTCGATCCCCGCGCTCTACGATCGCCATTTGGGTCCCATGCTCTTCGAGCCTTATGCGCTCGATATGGCGGAGCGCGTGGCGCGGCTTGCCCCGAAGCGCGTGCTGGAGATCGCGGCCGGCACGGGCATCGTCACGCGGGCGCTATCGCAAAAACTGCCGACGGTTCCGATCGTCGCCACGGATCTCAACCAGCCCATGCTGGACCACGCGGCCGCCCGCCTCTCGAGCGAGCGGATTACCTGGCGGCAAGCCGACGCGCAGGCGCTGCCGTTCGACGACGCCAGCTTCGACGTCCTCGTCTGCCAGTTCGGCGTGATGTTCTTTCCGGACAAGGCGAAGGCGTTCAGCGAGGCGCGGCGCGTGCTCGCCCCGGGCGGCCGCTTCCTGTTCAACGTCTGGGACC
>DATMMM010000414.1:0-12815 GCA_035569735.1 Allostellaceae bacterium
CGGCATCACGCTCGCCACCGCTGTCATGTATCTGCGCGTCCTCGTGATCGTGTCGGTGTTCAATCTTGCGCTCGCCAAAGAGCTGGCGCCGGCGCTGCTTACCCTCGGTATCGCGGGCCTGATCACGGGCATCGTGCTGTACCGGCTCGCGCCCCCCTCGCCGAAATCCACCGAGGACCGCGCACCCGTGGTGCAGCGCAACCCGCTCGAACTCGGCACGGCCGCCGTTTTCACCGGCCTGTTCGTCATCATTTCACTGGTGTCCACCTGGGTCGGCGCGGAATTCGGCCAATCCGGGATACTCGCGCTCGCGGCCGTAGTGGGCATCTCCGACATCGACCCTTTCGTGCTGAACCTCGCGCAGGGCGGCGTCGCCGATCTCTCGCCGAGCGTAGCCGCGGCGGCGATCCTGGTCGCCACGGCGTCGAACAATCTGCTGAAGGCGGGTTACGCCGCCGCCTTCGCGGGCTGGCGCGCAAGCCTGCCCGCGGTCACCGCTCTCGCGGCGCTCGCCGCGCTCACCCTCCTAGCGGCGTTTTTAATCGGACGCAGCTGAGAGGATTATCGCCGCAGCAGGAAGCTCGCGGCCGCGCGCCGGCGCTCCCAACCGGCGCGCTCCAAGGCCGGCGTATCGTCGGCCTCGCTGGGATATCCGAGGCAGAGATACCCGACCAGCGACCATTCCGGCGGCACCTCGAGGCTTCGGGCCACCGCAGCGGGATCGAGGATCGAGACCCAGCCGAGGCCCACGCCCTCCGCGCGGGCCGCGAGCCAGAGCGTGTGGATGGCAGTCACCGCCGAGTACTCGATCATCTCTGGCATGGTGCGGCGGCCGAGGCCGCGGCCTTGCGTTGTGCCGGGGTCGGCGAAGACCGCGAGATGCACCGGCGCCTCGTCGAGCCCGGCGAGCTTGAGGCGCGCGTAGGATTGCGCCTCCTCGCCCTCATAGGCGTCGAGCGCCGCCGCGTTGGCGCGCTCGAAATTCGCCCGCACCTCGGCGCGGCGCTTCGCGTCCTCCACCAGCACGAAGCGCCAGGGCTGGCTTAAGCCGACAGAGGGCGCGAGCGCCGCGATCTCCAGGAGATGCTCCAGCAGACCCTCCGGCAGCGTGTCGGCGCGGAATCGCCGCACGTCGCGCCGCCACGTCAAGAGCTCGACCAAGCGGGCGCGGAAGGCCTCGTCGAACTCGGGCATGGCCGCGCCCTCTCAGCGCTTGCCGCGGGCGTCCACCGGCCAGATGTCGACCAGCGTTTCGCCGCGCACCACATGATAAAAATCGTGCAAATTGACGGTGGGATCGTCGTGCGGCGTTACGCACTCGATCTTGGCGCCGATCTCGGGCCGGGGCGCGCCCTCTGGCAGGATCAGCTTGCCGTGCTCGTCGCCGAACCAGGTGTAGGTCGAGCCCACGGGCGCCCCGCGGGCGATCTCGGGCTTCGGCCCTTCGGTCGCGAAGGACTTGAGCCCGGCATCGCAGGTAACCCAGCCCGGCGCGTTGGTGCTCACCACCGCGGTCTGCACGAAGAGCGAGGTCTCGAACGGCAGCTCGTTCCGGCCGTCCTTGAGAGCGCGATTGTAATCGACGTCCATGAAGAGGTAGGAGCCGACCTGTAGTTCCGTGAACACCCGGGCCTCCGGATCGAGATCGAAAGTGCCGGTGCCGGCGCCGGTCACCACCGGCACCTTGATGCCGAGAGATTCGAGCCGCTGCACGATGCCGGCGACGCGCTTCAGCACCTCGAGCGTGCGTTGGCGGCGCTCGGCGCGCACCGCCACGTGCTGGAGGTTGCCGGCATAAGCCTGAATGCCGCGGAAGCGGAGAATGCCCGACTGCGCTGCTGCTTGCGCCAGCGCCACCGCGTCCGCCTCGGTGGCGGCGCCGGTGCGGCCGTGATTGGCGAAGAAATCGACGATGACGTCGAGCGGCTTGCCCGTCACGCGCGCCGCGGCCTCGATCTCCGCGAGGTTCGCGGGATTGTCCACCACGACCGAGAGGCCGCGCTGGCTCTCGGCGTTGAGCGCGATCAGCCGCGCGATCTTCGAGGCTGTCACTTGTGGCGAAGTGATGTGCACGCCGGGCACGCGCGCCCGCACCATGATCTCCGCCTCGCCCATGGTGGCGCAGCAGACGCCGAGCGCGCCCGCCGCGACCTGCAGCTCGGCGATGCGGACCGACTTGTGCGTCTTGGCATGCGGTCGGAGCACCACGCCAACCGCCCGCGCGTGCGCCGTCATGGTCGCGATGTTGCGCTCCATCAGGTCGAGATCGAGCACCAGGGCGGGCGTGTCGAGCTTGGCGCGCGAGCCCGGAATGCCGATCAGCGCCGCGTTGGGTCCGAGGTCGCTCATGCCGACACCGCGGCGCTGCCGTTCGCCCGCGCGGCGAAGGCATGCGTGTCGACGTCGCGCAGATGGCAGGCAACGTGGTGACCGGGTTTCACTTCCCGCATGATGGGTTCCTCGAGTTTGCAGCGCGCCTCGGCATAGGGGCAGCGCGTATGAAAGCGGCAGCCCGAGGGCGGATTGATCGGGCTCGGCACGTCGCCCGGCAGGATGATGCGATGCCGCTTCGCCTCGGGATCCGGCAGCGGCACGGCGGAGAGCAAAGCCTCGGTATAGGGGTGCAGCGGCTCCGCGAACAGCGAATCCCGGTCGGTAAGCTCGACGATCTTGCCGAGGTACATGACCGCGATGCGGTGGCTGATGTGCTCGACCACCGCGAGATCGTGGGCGACGAAGAGGTAGGAGAGCTTGAATTCCTGCTGGAGATCGCGCAGCAGATTGATCACCTGGGCCTGGACGGAGACGTCGAGCGCGGAGACCGGCTCGTCGCAGACGATGAGGCTCGGGTTGAGCGCGAGCGCGCGCGCGATGCCGATGCGCTGGCGCTGGCCGCCCGAGAACTCGTGCGGGTAGCGCTGCAGCGCGTCCTCGCGCAGACCTACCTTGGCAAAGAGCGCCACCACCCTGTCCTTGAGCTCGGCGCCGCTGCTGACGCCGTAATTGACCAGCGGCTCCGCCACGATCCCGCCGACCGAGAGCCGTGGATTGAGCGAGGAATAGGGATCCTGGAACACCACCTGCAGCTCGCGGCGGAAAGGCCGCATCTCTGCGCGGCTCAGATTGTCGATCCGCTTGCCGCGGAGCTTGACCGTGCCCGCCGTGGGCTCGATCAGCTTCAAGATCGCCTTGCCCGCGGTGGACTTGCCGCAGCCAGACTCGCCGACGAGCCCCAGCGTCTCGCCCTCCGCGATGCTGAAGCTGATGCCGTCGACCGCATAGACCTGGCCCACCGTGCGCGCGAGCAGGCCCTTATGCACGGGGAAGTGCTTCTTCAGCCCCTCGACCTCGAGAAGCGGCGCGGGTTTCGCCTCGCTCATGCTGCCACGACCCGATCGGATTCGAAGCAGGCAACAATGTGCCCCGGGGCCTTGGTCTCCAGCGCGGGCGTCTCGCGGCGGCAACGCTCGGTCACGAACGGGCAGCGCGGCGCAAAGGCGCAACCGAGGATCTCCTCGCGCAGCGACGGCACCATGCCGGGAATCTCCGCAAGCCGCGGTGCCATCGCGCGCCCGCGGCTCGCGCCCAGATGCGGCACCGAGTTGAGCAGGCCAACGGTGTAGGGATGCCGCGGATGGCGGAACAGCTCCTTGACCGGCGCCTCCTCCACCTTGCGTCCGGCGTACATCACGATGACGCGCTGCGCCATCTCCGCGATCACGCCGAGGTCGTGGGTGATCAGGACGATGGCGGCG
This sequence comes from Allostellaceae bacterium, assembly GCA_035569735.1. Taxonomy (GTDB): domain Bacteria; phylum Pseudomonadota; class Alphaproteobacteria; order ATCC43930; family CGMCC-115725; genus DASZHJ01. The sequence goes on from DATMMM010000414.1 coordinate 3,756, forward strand.
TCGATCTTCTGCTTGAGCTCGCGCATGAGATCCAGGATCTGCGCCTGGATGGTGACGTCGAGCGCGGTGGTGGGCTCGTCCGCGATCAACAGCTTCGGATTGCAGGCGAGCGCCATGGCGATCATCACGCGCTGGCGCATGCCGCCCGACATCTCATGCGGATACTGGTGCGCGCGGCGCTCGGGCTCGGAGATCTTGACCAGGCGCAGCATGGCGACCGCGCGCTCGGCCGCCTGCTTCGCGTCGAGCCCCTGGTGCAGCATCAAGGTCTCGCTGATCTGGCGCGACACCGTCAGCACCGGATTGAGCGAGGTCATCGGCTCCTGGAAGATCATCGAGATCTCGTTGCCGCGGATATGCCGCATCTCCGTTTCGGAGAGTCCGAGTAGGTCTACGCCCTCGAAGCGGATCGAGCCCGAGACGATGCGGCCGGGCGGATCCGGGATGAGCCGCAGGATCGAGAGCGAGGTGACGCTCTTGCCGCAGCCGGACTCGCCGACCACGCCCAGGGTCTCGCCGCGCCTGACGGCCAGCGAGACGCCGTCGACCGCGCGCACGATGCCGTCGCGGGTGAAGAAATAGGTCCGCAGATCCTCGATCTGCAAAAGCGGTTTCGCGGCCGCTGCCAGCGGAGCCAGCGTGGATGTTTCGGTCGCGACGACGTTCACTGTGCGGCTCCGCTCACATGCGCCGCGCGAGGCGCGGGTCGAGCGCGTCGCGCAAGCCGTCGCCGACGAGATTGACCGCGAGCACGGTCACCGACAGGAACACCGCGGGAAACAGCACGATGTAATAAGCCACCTGAAACAGGCTCCGGCCCTCCGCCATGATGTTGCCCCAGCTCGGTATGTTGGGCGGCGTGCCGGCGCCGATGAAGCTCAGGATCGCCTCGGTGATCATGGCGGAGGCGCAGATGTAGGTGCCCTGCACCAGGAGCGGTGCCACGGTGTTGGGCAGGATGTGCCGCCAGAGCGTCTTGAAATACCCGGTACCGACCGCAATCGCCGCCTCGACGAACGGCTGCTCGCGCAGGCTCAGCACCACGCCGCGCACGAGGCGGGTCACCTGCGGTACTTGCGATATCGTGATGGCCAGGATGACGTTGCCCGTGCTGGCGCGGGTCAGCGCCATCAGCGCGATCGCCAACAGCACCGGCGGGATCGACATGAGCCCGTCCATGATCCGCATCACGACGGCATCGACCGGACGGCTGAAGCCGGTGACGAGGCCGATGACCAGGCCGATCGCGGTGCTGAAGAACGCCACCCAGAATCCGACCCAGAGCGAGACGCGAGCCCCATAGACGACGCGGCTATAGACGTCGCGGCCGAGCATGTCGGTGCCGAACCAATTGGCTTGCGAGGGAAAGCGCAGGCGACGGATCGGCGACAGCGCCTGCGGGTCGACCGTGGCGAGGTAGGGTGCCAGCACCGCCATCAGGAGCATGAGCGCCAGGATCGCCAAGCCGATCGCAATGGTGGGATGGCGGCGCAGGAGCTCGAGGAAGGCTGCCCGCTCGCGCCGAGCCGCGGAGATCGCCTCGAAATCGAGCGGCGCGGTGGTCATGGCGTCAATACCTCACGCGCGGATCGAGCACGGTGTAGCTCAAATCCACCAGCAGATTGACGATCACATAGGCCGAAGAGAACAGCAGGATGACGCCCTGTATGATGGGGTAGTCGCGGCGCAGGATCGCATCGACCGTGAGCCGGCCGATGCCGGGGATCGCGAACACGGTCTCCGTCACGATGACGCCGCCGATCAGCAGCGCCACGCCGATGCCGATGACGGTGACGATCGGTACGGCGGCATTCTTGAGCGCGTGGCCGATCAGCACGTTCCGGCTGGAGAGGCCCTTGGCGTGCGCGGTGCGGATGTAATCCTGGCTCAGCACCTCCAGCATGCTGGCGCGGGTGATGCGCGCGATGAGCGCGGCATAGATCAGCCCGAGCGCCGCCGAGGGCAGGATCAAATGCTGCAGGAACGGCCAGAACCCCGCGGTGATGCTGGTGTAGCCCTGCACCGGAAGCCAGTCGAACTCGACCGAGAAGATCAGGATCAGCACGTAGGCGAGCACGAAGGAGGGCACGGAGAAGCCCAGCACCGCGAAGCCCATGACGGCGCGGTCGATCCAGGTGCCGGCGCGCCAGGCCGCCAGCACGCCGATCGGGATCGCCAGCCACACCGAGACGATGAGCGTCGTGACCGTGAGCGCGGCGGTGGGCTCGAGCCGCTGCTGGATCAAGTGCCACACCGGCTGATTGGTGAAGATCGATATGCCGAGGTCGCCGCGCAGCACGCCCCACGCCCATTGCCAGAAGCGCACCAGGAAGGGCTCGTCGAGGCCGAGCTGATGATGGATGCGCGCGATATCCTGCGCGGTCGCGAGATCGCCCGCGATTATGGCCGCGGGATCGCCGGGCGCGAAATAAAGCAGCGAGAAGACAAAGATGGCGACCACGCCCATGACCGGAATGGTGGCGATCAGGCGGCGGACGATATACGAGAACACGCGCTATCGGGCCTCCGCGGACCTTACGACTTCTCCACGTTCCAGAGGAACACCACGGGTGCCACGATCACGCCCTTGAGGTTGCTCCGATAGGCCGTGGGGATCACGAACATGCCGGTCGGCACGTAGGGCACGCTCTCGAACGCCTCGGTCTGGATCTTCTCCGCGATCTTCTTCTGCGCGGCAAGATCGGGCGCCTCGAACCACTCCGCGCGCAGCGCCTCGATCTTGGGATCCTTGGGCCAGCCGAACCACGCCTTGGCGCCGTTCGTGCGCAAGGCGAAATTGAGCGCCGGGTTGGTCATGTCGGGCGCCACGAACCAGGTGAAGAAGATGTTCCATCCGCCTTTCTCGACGGGTTCGTGCGAGGCGCGGCGCGTAATCAGGGTGCCCCAATCCATCGCGGCGAGCTCGGCATCGATGCCGATCTTCTTGAGCGCCTCTATCGTGACCAGGGCCTGCGAATTGACGATCGGCTGGTCGGTCGCGGTCATCACCACGACCTTGCGGCCGTCATAGCCGGCTTCCCTGATCAGCGCCTTCGCTTTCTCGACGTCGCGCTTGCCCGCGAGCGGGGAGTTTGCGGCATCGTTCGCGAGCGGCGTGCCGCAGGAGAAATAGGAGTAGCAGGTCTTCCAGTATTTCTGGTCGCCGGCGAGCGCGGTCATCATCTCCTTCTGGTCGATCACCCATTCGACCGCCTGGCGCATTTTGGGATTGTCGAAGGGCGGCTGCTCGTGATTGAAGCGCAGCACGCCGATGCTGCCGAGCGGATCGACGCTGGCAACCGTGACGTTCTTGTTCTTGGCGAGCAGCGGCACCAGATCCTGCGGCAGCTGCTGCCACCAATCGACCTCACCCGCGCCGAGCGCGTTGGCCGCGGTCTGCGGATCGGGGATGTAGAGCCACTCCACCCGGTCGACCTTCACGACTTTGCCGCCGGCGGCCCAGCTCGGCGGCTCCTTGCGCGGGACGTAGTCGGGGTTCTTGACGAAGACGGCCTTGGCGCCGGGCACCCACTCCGAGGCCGAGAACTTGAACGGGCCGGAGCCGATCGATTCGCTGATCTGCGTGTTGGCGTCCGTCTTGGCGATGCGCTCCGGCATCATGAAGGGCACGTTGCTGGAGAGCTTGCCGATCGCGTCGAGCAGGAGCGGGAACGGCTTCTTGAGCGTGATCGAGAAGCTGTGCCCGTCGAGCGCCCTCATCTCGCCGGTCGCATCCGCCAGCGCCTGGCCCAGCACGTCTCGCTTCATCCACCGCTGGAGCGAGGCGATGCAATCCTCCGGCCGCACCGGCGTGCCGTCGTGCCACTTGAGGCCGTCGCGCAGCGTGATGGTGTAGACGAGGCCGTCCTCGCTCACCGACCACTTCTCGGCCATTTGCGGCTGCACTTTGAAGTGCTCGTCGAGCGCAAACAGCGTGTCGTAGACCATGTAGCCGTAGTTGCGCGTGACGTAGGCCGTGGTCCAGATGGGGTCGAGGCTCTTGAGATCGGCTTCGGGAATGAAGCTGAGCGTCTTGCCGGAGGATTGCGCATGCGCTCCGGCGGGCGCCAGCGTCGCCACCAGCGCCGCCGCCAGCATGCCGCGCCAAGCCAGCGTCCGAATGAATCCCATGAAAAGCCTCCCGCGTGCCGGGTCTTATGGTCCCTCGGGCTCGCGCACCTTACGCCATTCGCCACCCCTCGCAAGACCCCCGGCGACGCTCGTCCGCGGCGCCGGGTTCGCCGAGGCCGCGCCCGCGGCCGGGGCGTCGCCCGCGCCGGGCAGCGCAATTGCTCCGTCGGGGATTTTGCCGGATAGTGACCAATCCCTTGATCCCGCAAGCCACAGAGGAGAGTGCCTTGACGAGTCCGTCCGCCGACCGCGAGCTGGCTTTTTTCTCCGCCACCCACCTGATCGACGGCTTCGCCAAGAAGACTCTGTCACCTGTCGACGTGACGCAGGCGATCCTGCGGCGGCTCGAGCGGCTGGAGCCCAAGCTCAATGCCTTCGTCCTGCGCGATCCCGAAGGCGCGCTCAAATCCGCGCGGGCCTCGGAGGCACGCTGGCAAAAAGGCCAGCCGCTGGGCCTGCTCGACGGCGTGCCCGTCACCGTCAAGGACCTGTTCCTCACCCGCGGGTGGCCGACGCTGCGGGGCTCGACACTGACTGACCGGGATCAGCCCTGGGAGGAGGATGCGCCGCCGGTGGCGCGGTTGCGCGAGAGCGGCGCGGTCTTTCTCGGCAAGACCACCATGCCGGAATACGGCTGGAAGGCGCTGGGCGATAGCCCGCTGAGCGGCATCACCCGCAATCCCTGGAGCCTCGAGCACACGCCGGGCGGCAGCAGCTCCGGTGCCGCGGCGGCGATTGCAGCGGGTCTCGGACCCCTCGGGCTCGGCACCGATGGCGGCGGCTCGATCCGCATTCCCTGCGGCTTCACCGGCATTCCCGGCCTCAAGCCCAGTTTCGGCCGCGTCCCCGCCTACCCGGCGAGCCCCTTCGGCATGCTGGCGCACACCGGACCGATGGCGCGGACGGTGCAGGATTGCGCGCTGCTGCTGACCGTGCTCACCGGTGCCGACGTGCGCGATCCCTACGCGCTGCCGAGGGACGGCGCCGACTATCGCGCGGAGCTCGAGAACGGCGTCAAAGGCCTCCGCATCGCCTACAGCCCGCGGCTCGGCTATGCCGCCAACGTGCACCCGGAGGTGGCGGCGGCGGTCGAGCGCGCGGCCAAGAGCTTCTCCGAGCTGGGCGCCGAGGTCGAGGCCGTGGATCCCGGTTTCGCCGATCCCCGGGCCGCCTGGCTCACGCTCTGGTATTCAGGCGCCGCGAAGGCGCTCAGCCATCTCAAAGCCGAGCAGCGCAAGCGCCTGGATCCCGGCCTCCTGGTGCATGTCGAGCGCGGCGAGCGGCTCTCGGCGGTGGACTACCTCACAGCGGACGTCGCGCGCACGGATTTGGGCCGGCACATGCAGCTCTTCCATCAACGCTACGACCTCTTGATCACGCCGAGCGTCGCGGTGCCGGCGCTCAGGGTCGGCACCGATCTCAGCGATCCCTCGCGCGACAAGGAATGGATCGACTGGACGCCGTTCAGCTATCCCTTCAACTTGACGCGGCAGCCGGCGGCGAGCGTGCCCTGCGGCCTCACGTCCGCGGGGCTGCCGATCGGCCTGCAGATCGTCGGCGCGCTCTACGAGGACGCGACGGTGCTGCGCGCGGCGCGCGCCTTCGAGCGTACCTATCCGGCGCCGCGGCCCGCGCTCGACTAGAGCGAGGTTGCGGGATCGGAGCTTCGAGCGGCGGCCTTCATGCCAGCCAGCGGCACGCTCATCCTGGTGGTCGGCCCGAGCGGCGCCGGCAAGGACACGCTGATCGCGGGCGCCCGCGCCGCGCTCAAGGGCGATGCGCGCTTCGTGTTTCCGCGCCGGGCCATCACACGCTCGCAGCTGGCGGGCGGCGAGGACAACGAGACCATGACGCCCGGCGCCTTCGCGGCGGCGATGGCAGCGGGCGCCTTCGCGCTCGCCTGGCGCGCGCACGGCCTCAGCTACGGCATCCCCGTCGCCATCGAGGCGGCGCTCGGCCAAGGGCGCCACGTCGTCGCCAACGTCTCGCGCTCGGTGATCCCAGAGGCGCGCCAGCGTTACCAGCCGCTCCGCATCGTGGAGGCCTCGGCACCGATCGAGGTGCTGGCCGAGCGCCTCGCCGCGCGCGGCCGCGAGAGCAGCTCGGATATCGCCCAGCGGCTCGCGCGGGCGAGCCCGATCCCGGTCGAGGGACCGGAGGTCACGCGCATCTCGACGACGGGCAGCGCCGCCGAGAGCCTGGAGAAATTCCTGGAAATCCTGCGCGCGGTGGCGCTCGGGAGTTAAGCCGCCGCCTTCTTGCGCTCCGCGGCGCGCTCGATGCGCCGCTTGAGGCGGCGCGCCTCCACGGGCAGCTTCCGGTCCGGCGTCCCCAGAAGATAGGCATCGATGCCGCCGTTCGCCTCCACGGTGCGGATCCCGTACACAGTGAGGCGCAGGCGCACCGAGCCGCCGAGCGCATCGGAGAGCAGCGAGATGGTCTGCAGGTTCGGCAGGAACCGGCGCTTGGTCTTGTTGTTGGCGTGGCTCACATTGTGGCCGACCTGAACGCCCCGGCCCGTGATCGCGCACCGTCTTGCCATGGCAGCACCTTGATAACATAGAAAGACGCCCGGGCGGCCCGGGCGGAGGGCGCTTTCTAGGCCAGGGATCGGAGGCCGTCAAGCGGTAGCGGCCGAGGAAATTGCCGCGAGTGCCGAGCCGGGTTAACCTCCTGCCTCGTAGTCACTCAAGGGGGCATCATGACACGCATCGTCTTCGCGGCGGCCCTTGCGGTCGCCGTACCGTTCGGTCTCGCCAGTGCCGCGGGGCCCTTCGACGGCCAATACACGGGTGGGTCGCCATCGATGGGCAGGCAAGGCTGTCCCGCCTCGAATGCAACCGTCACCATCGCGGACAACAAGATCACCGGGAACTACAAGGTCTCGTCTTACACGTTCCCGGTCACCGGAACCGTCGCTCCCGATGGCACCGTGACGGGCAAGTGGTCCGTCTATCCGCTCACCGGCAAAATCACCGGCGCTCACTTCGAAGGATCCTATACGTCCCAGGAGTGCCATGGCGCCCGGCCGATCAGCTTGAACAAGGGCGGCTAAGGTCCTCGGCGGCATTACCACATGCCCCGTCCGCGGCTCTCGCGGCGGAGCTTTCTGAACCTGGTGGGCCGCGCCGGCGGCTCGGCGGCGCTTTACCAGACCATGGCGGCGATGGGGCTCTTGGCCGTGCCCGCGGCCTATGCGGGACCGCCGAGCCTGCCGCGCGGCCTCGGCGCGGGACGCCACGTCGTGATCCTGGGCGCGGGGATCGCGGGGCTGACGGCGGCGCTCGAGCTCTCCCGCGCGGGCTTCGGTTGCACCATCCTGGAGACGCGCGAGCGCGCGGGCGGGCGCAGCTGGACGCTCCGGCGCGGCGATCTCGTGCGCGAGGCCGACAGCCGGCAGCGCTGCGGCTTCGAGGCCGGCGCCGAGCTCTACGCCAACATGGGGCCCGCGCGGATCCCGCAGCATCACCAGGCGCTGTTGGGATATTGCCGGGAGCTCGGCGTGGCCCTGCAGCCGATGGTGAACGACAACCGCAACGCTTACCTGCAGAGCGACAAGGCGTTCGGCGGCCGGCGCGTCAGGGCGCGCGAGTTCATCGGCGCGTCCCGCGGCTATATCGCGGAACTGCTGGCAAAGGCGGTGAGCGGCCACGCGCTCGACGAGACGCTGACGCCCGAGGATCAAAAGAGCTTCCTCGCCATGCTCCGCAACTTCGGCGCGCTCGACCGCGAGTACCGCTTCACGCGCTCGAGCCGGCTCGGCTACAGCGAGACACCGGGCGCCGGCGAGCGGCCCGGCGTGCACATGCAGCCGCTCGAGCGCGCGGAGCTGCTGAAGCCGGTGTTCGCCTATTTCCAGCTCAACTGGGCGGAGCAGATCGACTTCGCGCCCACCATGCTGCAGCCCGTGGGCGGCATGGACCGGATCGCCGCCGCCTTCGAGAAGCGCCTGCACGAGATGATCCGCTACGGCGCGGAGGTGCGCGAGATCCGCCGGGAGCGCGAGGGCGTGCGCATCCTCTATCGCGATCGCCGCGGCGGCGCCCTGCGCTCGATCGCCGGCGATTATTGCCTCTGCACGATCCCGCTCCCGGTGCTCGCGGGCATTCCCGCGGATGTCTCGCCGGAGGTCCGCGCCGCCATCGCGGCGCCCGACTATGCCAAGGTGGTCAAGATCGCCTTCCAGGCCAACCGCCGCTTCTGGGAGGAGGACGACCAGATCTACGGCGGCATCTCCTGGACCGAGCAGGACATCACGCAGCTCTGGTACCCCTCGACCGGGTTCCACGAGCGCAAGGGCGTGCTGCTCGGCGCCTATATCTGGAGCGACGACATCGCCGAGCGCGTGGGCGCGCTCGCGCCGGCGGAGCGCCTGGCCCTCGCGATCCAGAACGGCGAGCGGCTGCATGAGCGCTATGCCGAGCCGCTGGCGCACGGCATCTCCGTCGCCTGGCACAAACTGCCCGAGAACCTCGGCGCCTGGGTGGACTGGAGCCCCGAGACCCGCAAATCCGCCTACGAGACCCTGTGCCGGCCGGACGGCCCGATCCACCTCGCGGGCGAGCACCTGAGCTATGTCACGGGCTGGCAGGAAGGCGCCGTGCTCTCGGCGCAAGCCGCAGTGACCGCGATCGCCGAGCGGGTGCGCAGCCGCAGAGCCTAAAGCGCGCTCCCGCGACCCGAATTGGCTTTCGGATGCGGGAATTTGGCGACTTGCGAAAAGTCATCCAATTGAAAACGTTCGGCAAATCGGCTTTCAATTGTGAGCGCTCGAAATGCGGCTCCGCGGGTTCCCTCTCATCCATCCCATCTTGGACGGAAGTCGTTCAGCCCGTCTCAACTCGAGGAACAATGCCGACCAAAAGCCCGGCGGCCATGTTTTGTGGGCACCGACCCAAGCAAGATTCACCACAGAGGCACGGAGGACAC
>DATMMM010000415.1:0-4143 GCA_035569735.1 Allostellaceae bacterium
ACCATCGAGAGCCACGTGCTCTCGATGAACTGGAAGAGGCCGGTGGCACTGCCGGTGCGGGACTTGGCATTAGCCTGCAAGCCGCTCTCCTGCGCCGCGGCGGAGACCAGGAACCCGAAGTCGACGGAGGTGGCGGCGCTCGCCTGCCGGATGCCGCGGGCCACCGCGGGATCGATCGCGGCGGTCTGGGGCAGGGGATGGGACGGGGCGGGCATGAGCGCGGGCGTGCGGGTCCGGTACCTGGAAGAGGACCGCTGGAGCCTATCGGAGACTGGTTAAGGGATGGTGTGCGGGACCTGGCGCCGCGGCGCAAGTGCGTGGTCTTCCAGGGAGATCCGCCAGGCCAGCAGAGCCGCATTGAGGAAGGAGAACACCGCCGCCACGCCCCAAGCCCCGAAGGCGAGCGGCAGCACGGCGATCTCGGCGGCGACCACGAGATAGTTCGGATGCCGCAGGTAGCGGTAGGGACCGCGGCGCACCAGGGGTGCCTCCGGGAGCGTGATCACGCGCGTGGTCCAATAGCGGCCGAGGCTCATCAGCACCCAAAGCCGAAGACCCTGAAGCGCCGCGAACGCGACCAGCAGCGGCACGGAGACGCCGGCCTCGCGCGGAACCGCCAGCAGGATCGCCAGAAGCCACGCGGCGTGCAGCGCCACGATCAGGGGATAGTGGCCGCGCCCCACTTCGACCCCGCCCGCATCCAGGAGGGCGCGCGTGTTGCGCCGGGCCTGCCAGAGCTCCGCCAGCCGCTCGAGCGCCACCACCGCCACCACGGTGACGGCGATCGAGTTCACGGGGCCTCGAGAATTTGAAACGCGGCTGTAAACCCGGGACCCAAGGCGCTGAGCAGCAAGCGCCCGCGCGCGCCGGCTTTGAGCGCGCGATCGAGCACGAACAGCACGGTGGCCGCCGACATGTTGCCATAATCGCGCAGCACGCTCCGGCTCTCGACGAGCGCGCCGTCGGCGAGCCCGAACGCCTCCTCGAGAGCGGTCAGGACCTTGGCGCCGCCGGGATGGCAAATGAACTGCTCTACGTCGGCGAGACAAAGTCCCTGACGCGCGAGGAAGTTCACCGCGGCCTGGCGCAGCTCTGCGCGTACCAGCGTCGGGATGTCGCGCGAGAACAGCGCCTTCAGCCCGTCCTCTTCGACGTCCCAGCCCATGATGTCGAGGGTATCGGGCCAAGTGTGGTCGCCCGCCGGACCGAAGGCGGGACCATCGCCGGCGCCGGAGATCAGCGCCGCCGCCGCGCCGTCACCGAACAAGACGGTCGCGACGAAATTGCTCGTCGAGGTGTCGTCCTTCCGGAAGCAGAGCGCGCAGAGCTCCACGACGAGGAACAGGACCTTGGCGGCCGGATCGACCCGGGCGAGATCCGCCGCGCGCGCCAGCCCCATGACCCCGCCGGCGCAGCCCAGGCCGAAGATCGGCAGGCGCCGTACATCGGAGCGCAGACCCAGGCGGTTGATGAGCAGCGCGTCGAGGCTCGGCGTCGCGATGCCGGTGGTCGACACCGCCACAACTGCATCGACATCGCACGGCCGCACAGCGGCTTCGCGCAAGCAGTCGAGCGTTGCCTGTTCCAGGAGCCGCGCGGCGTGCTCGATGTAGAGCGTGTTTCGGTCACGCCAGCCGTGGCGCTCGGAATACCATTCGATCGGCACGCAGGAATAGCGTCGGTCGATACCCGCATGCTCAAAGATCGGCATGAGCCGCTCGATCGAGTCGCCGAACGTGCTTCCGAGCATCCGCCGAGTGCGCTCGGCAACCTCGAGCTGCCCGAGGCCATAGGGCGGCACGGCGGTGGTCAGGCCCATCAATCGAGGCTGCACCGTCGGCGCTGGCGAGCGCGCGCTTTCCTTACTAGAGTGCGTGCGGTGCCCACCCGCCGGCTTCAGCTCAACAGTAACGCTGTCGTCCAAGAGAGGTTCTCCCCGTCCGATGTTAGAGGGTTTCGCATCTTCCGAAGTCAAAACGGGCAGCGGAACTGAAATTCATGTCACCGTCGGAGGCAGCGGACGCCCGCTTCTGCTCCTCCACGGCTATCCCCAAACCCATGTCATGTGGCACAAGATCGCCCCGGCGCTCGCTGAGCGCTTCACTGTCGTCTTACCAGACTTGCGCGGCTATGGCGATTCTGGAAAACCCCCGGGCGATCGCGAGCACATCCAGTACTCGAAGCAGACGATGGCGCAGGATCAAATAGACGTGATGCGCGCCCTTGGTTTTCCGCGCTTTCAGGCCGTGGGCCACGACCGCGGCGGGCGGGTGCTGCACCGCCTCTGCCTCGACCATCCCGATGCCGTCGAGCGCGCCGCCGTCCTCGACATCGGTCCCACCGCCAGCATGTACGCCCGCACGGACAAGGCCTTCGCCACCGCCTATTTCCACTGGTTCTTCCTGATCCAGCCGCACGACCTGCCGGAGCGCCTGATCGGCGCCGATCCCGACTATTGGCTCGATCGCGTGCTCGGACATTGGAGCCGCAAGCCGGGCGTCTTCACCGAGGAGGCGCTGGCCGAATACCACCGGTGCTTCCGCGATCCCGCCGGCATCACTGCCACCTGCGAGGACTACCGCGCCGCCGCCAGCATCGATCTCGAGCACGACCGTGCCGATTCGGAGAAGCGCGTGACCTGCCCGCTGCTCGTGCTCTGGGGTGCGGAGGGCGTGGTCGGAAGGATGTTCGACGCGCTCGCACTCTGGCGCGAGAAAGCGAGCGACGTCCGCGGTCACGCGCTGCCCTGCGGCCACTTCCTGCCGGAAGAGTCGCCGCGGGAGACGCTCGCGGCGCTCCAAGAATTCCTGGTGGCATAGGAATGGCCCGCAGCTTTCCGCGGCTTCGATTGCGCGAGCGTTTCCGCACCTATTTCTTCGCCGGCATCCTCGTCACCGGCCCCATCGCGCTGACCTTCTATATCGCCTGGTGGTTCGTCGGGCTGGTCGACGGCGCGGTGAGCGCGCTGCTGCCCGACCGGTATAATCCCGGGACATATCTGCCGTTTCATGTGCCGGGTCTGGGGCTCGTCGTGGCGGCCGTGGGTCTCACGCTGATCGGCGCGCTGACGGCGGGATATCTCGGCCGCGTCTTCGTGCGCGTGAGCGAGCGCATCCTCAACCGCATGCCGGTGGTGCGCGGTCTCTATAGCGCCACCAAGCAGATCTTCGAGACCGTGCTCTCCAAGCAGTCCACCACCTTCCGCGAGGTGGTGCTGGTGGAATGGCCGCGCCGCGACAGCTGGACCGTGGCCTTCGTCACGGTGCCGCCCGAGGGCGAGCTCAAGGACCTGAACCCGCCCGACAGCATCGGCGTTTACGTGCCGACCACGCCCAATCCCACCTCGGGCTATCTGATCTACGTGCCCCGCAAGGACGTGCGCTCGCTCGCCATGACGGTGGAGGAGGGCATCAAGCTCGTGGTCTCCGGCGGCATCGTGGCCCCGCCCGAGCGGCGCAAGCCCACGAAGCTGCGCGCGGCCGAAGGCGCTCAGCCCGAGCGCAGATAGCGCGCGGCGGCGTCGCGCTCGAAGAGATAGAGCAGCGTGCGCAAGGCCTGGCCCCGTGGGCTCGTGAGCTCGGGGTCGCGGTGCAGCACCAGCCGGGCATCGTCGCGCGCGGTCTGGACGAGCGGCGCGTGCACCAGGAGATCCGCCAGCCGGAACTCCGGCAAGCCGCTCTGGCGCGTGCCCAGCACCTCGCCGGCGCCGCGCAGCTTCAAGTCTTCCTCGGCGATGCGGAACCCGTCGTCGGTCTCGCGCAGGATCGCGAGCCGCTGCTTGGCGGTCTCGCCGAGCGGCTGCCCGTAGAGCAGGAGGCAGGCGGAGGATTTGTCGCCGCGCCCGATCCGGCCGCGCAACTGATGCAATTGCGCAAGGCCGAAGCGCTCGGCGTGCTCGATCACCATGACGGTCGCCTCCGGCACATCGACGCCGACCTCGACCACCGTGGTCGCGACCAGCAGGTCGACGTCGCCGTGCGCGAAGGCTTCCATCGCGGCGTCCTTCTGCGGCCCCTTCATCCGCCCGTGCACCAGGCCGACGCGGTTGCCGAAGCGCTCCTTCAGATAGACCTGGCGCTCGTCGACGGCGGCGAGGTCCACCTGCTCGGACTCCTCGACCAGCGGGCAGATCCAGTAGACCTT
>DATMMM010000416.1:0-2607 GCA_035569735.1 Allostellaceae bacterium
CCGGATCAACTATCGTGCGGCGCGCGCCTATGAGGAGGTGACGGTCACGACCTCGGAACTCACCGTGCGCAAGGTCAGCCATCGCGGGAGCGTGCGGGAATGGACCCTCAACCCGCTGTGGGTGCGCCTCGAGCGCGTCGCCCACGAGGAGTTCGGCATCGAACGCCTGTTCCTGATCTCCCACGGCCGGCGATTGTCGATCGCCGCCTGCCTGGGGCCGGACGAAAAGGCGAGTTTCGCGGGCGCGCTTTCGACCGCGCTGAGCGAAGCCAAGCGCGGGCCGACGCGAACGGTGCCGTAACGAGCCCGAATGGCGAATGGTCCGAGCAAATGGCGGGGAACCGTTCCATTCGCTCCTCGCTATTCGCCATTCGCCTCTCCAGAAATCGGGTGGTTGCGGTGCTGGCGGCGGCCTAGATGGGGAGCAGAATGATGGAGGCATCCATGCTGTCGCCCGATCGATTGACCGACTTGACCCCGCTCGCCGATGCCGCCGCCGACTATGACGTGGTGCGCCGCGCCATTGGCCATATCCGCGGCCACTGGCGCGAGCAGCCCGAGATCGAGGCCATCGCCGAGGCCGCGGGCGTCACCCCGACCGAGTTGCATCACCTGTTCCGCCGCTGGGCCGGGATTACGCCGAAGGCGTTCTTGCAGGCGCTCACGCTCGATAGCGCGCGGCAATTGCTGCGCGATTCGGCGAGCGTGCTCGACGCCACCTACGAGGTCGGCCTATCCGGCCCTGGCCGCCTGCACGACCTTTTCGTCACCCACGAAGCGATGTCGCCCGGCGAGTGGAAATCGGGCGGCGAGGGCCTCACGGTGCGGTTCGCGTTCCATCCGTCGCCGTTCGGCAATGCGCTGGTCATGGCGACCGAGCGCGGGCTCGCCGGGCTGGCCTTTGCCGATCCCGGCGCCGAGGAAGCGACGCTCGCGGAAATGAAAGCGCGCTGGCCGAAGGCGAGCTACGTCGCCGACGCGGCGCGGACCGCGCCGATCGCGCGGCGCATCTTCGATCCGACCTTGTGGCAGGCGGAGCAGCCGCTGCGCGTCGTGCTCATCGGCACCGACTGGGAAGTACGGGTCTGGCAGGCGCTCCTCAGGATACCGATGGGCCGGCTCGCCACCTATTCCGGCATCGCCGGCAAGGTCTGCTCACCGACGGCCGCGCGCGCCGTCGGCGCCGCAGTCGGCAAGAACCCGCTCGCCTTCGTCGTGCCCTGCCACCGCGTCATCGGCAAAGCCGGCGAGCTCACCGGCTATCACTGGGGCCTCACCCGCAAGCGCGCCATGCTCGGCTGGGAGGCGGGCAAGATGGCCGCTGCGGCGTAGACGCTCTTTCTCGTCATTGCCGGGCTGACCCGGCAAACATGCGGCAGCGCCGCACCAGCGGCGATTAGGCTATGGACCCGCGGGTCAGCGGGGTGCCCGTCCCGCGGGTGACGATCGAATAGATTGCTATGCCGCTAGGTCCTGCTTCTCCGCCACGGTCGCATCGGGGTTGAGCCGGTAGATCTGGGGCGCCCCGGTCGCCAGCTCGCGCGCCACGATCTCCCTCGGCGAGAGGCGCTCGAGCACCATGATCAGCGCCCGCAGCGAATTGCCGTGTGCGGAAACAAGCACGTTCTCGCCGCGGAGCACGCGCGGCAGGATCTCCTCGATGTAATAGGGAAGGACGCGCGCCGCGGTATCCTTGAGGCTCTCACCGCCCGGCGGCGCCACATCGTAGGAGCGGCGCCAGACGTGCACCTGGTCGGCGCCCCACTTCGCCCGCGCGTCGTCCTTGTTGAGGCCCGACAGATCGCCGTAGTCGCGCTCGTTGAGCGCCTGATCTCTGAGCACCGGAATATTCTTCTGCGCGAGCTCATCGAGCATGAGATCGAGCGAGTGCTGCGCGCGCACCAGCGCCGAGGTGAAGGCGACATCGAAGCGAAGGCCTTGCGCCTTCAGCCTGCGCCCGGCCGCTTGCGCTTCCCTGATCCCCTTTTCGGTCAGACCGACGTCGCGCCAGCCGGTGAACAGATTTTTCAGATTCCACTCGCTCTCGCCATGACGCACGAGGACGAGAATGCGCTCACCCATCGGTTTTCCTTCTACTGCTTTCCCATCATCCCGAGGTGCGCGCGAAGTGGGGATCACGGAACAAGTCAGATATCGCCCAATCCCAACACGTCTGCCATCGAGTAGAGTCCCGGCTTCTTGCCGCGCGCCCACAGAGCCGCGTGCAGGGCGCCGCGGGCGAAGATCATGCGGTCCTCGGCGCGGTGCGTGAGCTCGACGCGTTCCGCCGGGCCGGCGAAGATCACGCTGTGCTCGCCGACGACAGTGCCGCCGCGCAGCGCCGCAAAACCGATATCGCCGGCGCAACGCGCACCGGTCATGCCGTCGCGGCCGCGCACCGAACGCTGCCCGAGATCGACGCCGCGGCCGGCGGCGGCGGCACGGCCGAGCATGAGCGCGGTTCCGGACGGCGCGTCGATCTTCCTGTTGTGATGCATCTCCAGAATTTCGATGTCGTAGTTCTCGTCGAGCGTCCTGGCGACGCGCTTGACCAGGGCGGCGAGAAGATTGACCCCGAGGCTCATGTTGCCGGATTTCACGATCGTG
>DATMMM010000417.1:0-2131 GCA_035569735.1 Allostellaceae bacterium
TGATCGACGAATCGAGCTGGCGCAGCGAGCCGGCCGCAGCGTTTCTCGGATTGGCGAAGACCGGCTCGCCTGCTGCGGCGCGCTCCTCGTTCAACGCGAAAAACCCGGCGCGCTCGAGATAAACCTCACCGCGGATCTCGATCACCTCGGGCCAGCCCTTGCCGGCGAGCGCCTCGGGTATCGTCGCCAGCGTGCGCAGATTGGCGGTAACGTTTTCACCGGTGACGCCGTCGCCGCGCGTCGCCCCCTGCACGAGACGACCGCGCCGGTAGGTCAGTGCGATCGACAGCCCGTCGATCTTGGGCTCTGCCATGATCTCGATGACGTCCTCGGCGACCACGGCCTCGGTTGCGGTGCGCCGGAAGAAGTTGCGGATGCCGGCAAAGAACTCACGGACTTCGGCATCCTCGAAGGCGTTTTCGAGCGACAGCATCGGCCGCGAGTGGGTGACCTTGGCGAACCCGGTGGCGGGTGCTGCCCCGACGCGGCGCGATGGGCTGTCGGCGCGGATCAGCTCGGGAAAGCGCGCCTCGATCGCCATGTTGCGGCGGCGCAGCGCGTCGTAGTCGGCGTCGGAGATCTCGGGTGCCGCCTCGGTGTAATAGAGTCGGTCGTGATGCCCGATCTGCTCAGCGAGCCGGGCAAGCTCGTCACGAGCCTCTTCTTCGGTCAACGCTTCGACGGGGGGCGGGTCGCGCTCCACACGGCGCGGTCGCGAGGCGATGGAAGCGCTCATGCGCGACCGCCGGCGATTAGGCTCGCGGCCGCGGCGCGTGCCTCTGCGGTGACGATGCGGCCGGACAGCATGCGGGCGATCTCCTCCTGCCTCGTACCGGGATCCAGTTCTTCGACGCGGGTCACGGCCGCGCGCTCGGAAAGGCTCTTGGCGACGCGCCAATGATAGGCGCCGCGCGCCGCGACCTGCGGCGAATGTGTTACGACGAGAACCTGCAGACTCGTGCCCAGGCGTTGCAGCCGCTCGCCGACCGCCGCCGCGACCGCACCGCCGATCCCGCTGTCGACCTCGTCGAAGATCAGGGTCGGGACCGAGGAGGTGTCGGCGAGGACGAGCTTCAAGGCCAGCATGAAGCGCGACAGTTCGCCGCCCGAGGCGATGCGGGCAAGCGGCCCAAACGGGGCCCCGGGAGTCGTGGCAATCTCGAAATGGACGCGCTCGCAGCCGTGCTCGCTCCACTCGGCCTCCGCGAGCGGCGTCAGCACGGTGCGGAACCGCGCCTTGTCGAGGCGCAGTGGCGCCAGCTCGGCGGCCACCGCGGTGTCGAGCCGGCTGGCGGCGCGCACCCGCTCCCGCGACACCGCCTCGGCCGCGGCGATAAAGCGGGCACGGGCCTCCGCGGTGGCCCGTACGAGATGCTCGACGTTCTCGGTCCCCTCGTCGATCGCCGCCAGCTGTGCGGTCATCCGCTCCTGCAATGCCGGCAGCTCGGCGACCGGCAGCTGATGCTTGCGCCCGAGAGCGCGCAGCGCAAAGAGTCGCTCCTCGACCTGTTCGAGCTCGCGCGGGTCGAGCTCGAGCTGTCGTGCCGCGCTTTCCAGCACCGCGAGCGCTTCGGCGGTCTCCGCACCGGCGCGTTCGGCAGCGGCGAGCGGCGCATCGAGAAACCCCTGGGCGCGCTCGCGGGCCCGCTCGAGCCGTCGCGTCGCCCGCGCCAGTACCGCCTGTGCTCCGGCGTTGCCGCCAAGTTCAGCGATCACTTCGGCCACGGTTTCGGCGAGCCGCTCGGCGTTTTGCAACAGCGTGCGCCGTTCGGCGAGGCGATCCTCCTCGCCCTCTTCGGGCGCCAGCCCTTCGAGTTCAGCGAGGTGGTGACGCAGCAGCTCTTCCTCCTCGCGGCTCGCCGCGAGAAGACGTGCGGCTCCGGCTTCGTGTTCCCGCGCGGCGCGCCAGTCATGCCAGGCTTGCGCCAGCGTCACCGGATGCTCGGCAAAGGCGTCGAGGATCATGCGATGATTGGCCGGATCGAGCAGGCCGCGCTGCTCGAACTGGCCCTGGATCTCGACAAGGCTGTCGCCGAGGTCGCGCAACAACCCGACACTCGACGGCGCGTCGTTGACAAAGGCGCGGCTGCGGCCATCGGTTGCGAGCAGGCGGCGCAGAACGATCGTCTCG
>DATMMM010000418.1:0-9775 GCA_035569735.1 Allostellaceae bacterium
ATGTATTGAGGCAAGCTCACGAATGCGACGCGTTACGACAAGACTGTCGCCTCGTTCCTCGGCTTCGTCGCAATCGGCACCTTCATCGCCGAGGCGATAGCAGACCTGTCTGACGGTCAGGAGGATATCAATGCGGCTTGCTCGCCTCGCGGACACGCTCTCAGCGATCGACTGGTCCCAGACGGTCGGCTCCCTGCAGCGGCAGCACCCACCCTGGATACTCAGAGGGAAGAGCGCTGACCTCGTCCAAGAGCCTGAGCTCGTCTTGGGTGAGTGTGAGTTCGATCGCCGCGAGATTGTCCTGAAGCTGGTCGAGGCGCTTCGCGCCGATGATGACCGAGGTTACTACGGGCTTTGCCAAGAGCCACGCGAGCGAGAGACGTGCGGGACTACACCCGTGTGCTTTCGCGATCGGAGCCATTATGTCGAGGATATTCCACGCCCGCTCATTGTTCACGATGGGAAAGTCGTATTGAGTGCGGCGCGAATTCGCGGCCTTCTGGTTCGTCCGGCTGAACTTGCCGGAAAGCAAGCCGCCGGCAAGCGGACTCCACACGAGCAGGCCGAGTTTTTCGGATTCCAACAGAGAAACGATTTCTCGTTCTAGATCGCGGCCGGCGATCGAGTAATAAGCCTGCAGCGTGTCGAATCGCGCCACGTTCCTGAGCTCGGAGATGCCGAGGGCTTTGGCGATTTTCCATGCCTGCCAGTTGGAGCAGCCGAGGTAGCGGACCTTCCCTTGTTGCACCAGCGTGTCGAGAGCGCGAAGCGTCTCTTCGACAGGGGTGACGGAATCGTTGCCATGGATTTGGTACACGTCGATATGGTCGGTCTGCAGACGCCGCAGACTGGCCTCAACCCCGTCCATGATGTGGCCGCGAGAAGCCCCGATGTCATTCCGCCCCGGACCGACTCGGCTATAGACCTTCGTCGCGATCACCACGTCCTTCCGCGCGATGTGAAGATTTTTTAGTGATTGCCCGAGAATCGTTTCGCTCTCGCCCTCCGTGTAATTGTCCGCCGTATCAAAGAAGTTGATGCCGCCCTCAAGCGACGTCTTGACCAGTTCATCGGCCCCGGACTGACCAACGCTGCTGATGGCCTTGAACAGCCCTCTGCCGTCCCCGAATGTCATGGTTCCCAGGCAGAGTTTCGAAACCAGGAGACCCGTATTGCCGAGCGTTGCGTATTCCATGGCGCTGCCAAGAAAGGAGCGCGCCCCGCTTGATCGTTTGCGGGACGCGCTCCCGAAGAGTTGGGATTACTGGGTGATCCGGTGGTAGCGGTGGCCGCCTGGCACCATCTGGTAGATGACTTGGGCGTTCTCGGGCGGTCTTGGCGCAGGAGCGGCGCCCGTGGCCTTCAGGCCGGTGAAGAGGCCATAATCCCACTCGTAAGCCTGCGGACCCGCCGGCGGGCTTTTCACGTTCCATCCTGCGGGGTAGCCCTCCGGCGGATCGGGCTTCCATGCCTCATCGGCAAGGGCGGCCGATGCGACCCATCCGAATGTGCCAGCTATCAGGGCCACGGCGCATGAGTGGCGAAGACTTCTCGTCGCTACGCTCATCATCACCTCCTGTGAGAGAGAATCCAAGGCCGCGGGCAATACGGCCGCCGTCGGAGGGCCATTAGGTCGGGAGCGCGGCCCGTTCGAGGTTGGATGATGCCGACGAAGGACCTAAATGAAAACACTGTATCTATTGCATTCAGTGCTGAGGATGGCTCATGAACGCCGCAGCGGCACCGCACGATCGTGAGTCTTTGCTCGTCACCTCACGAGAAGAGAAAAGGAGCCCCGCTCCGGGGGAGGCAGCGGGGCTCCAACCGTCTTTCTCCGCCGGGGGCGCGGACGGAGAAGACGAACTGGACCGGGGCGCTTGTCGCACCCAGGGCAACACGTAGGTGATGACAGCTTGCAGCGCGGCGCGGCTGACGCGGTCGCGCCGCATGACGGCCTGAACGATCGGATCCTCAAGCACCTCGCTGAGCGGCGGCTCGATCCCGGGCCTGCCCCAAGGCTGCTGCTCGTGGAGCGCGCGAGGCAAATCCGGCCAGAGGAATTCTCGGCGCATGGACACGGTCATGCCTTTCAGCAGCGCTCATTTGCGTAATCCCGCTCCGAGCACATCTCGGCAGGCGTGGGCCTGGTCATTTTGATGAGAGTGTGGATCGGGGGTCCTTCGTGCGGCAGTCGGAGACTGATCCAGGCGGTCAATGCCGCAACGAGCACGACCATGACCATCCAAGCGGCTGCGACCTCTCGCCACTTGTAAGCGGGGAAGGTGAACCGGCTGAAGCGGTCAGGCCCGCGCTCCGAGGAGGCGGGATGGCCGTGTCGCGCGGTCCGGCGCGCCGTTTCACGACGCCGACGAAGCACCTGCGGCGAAGTGTGCGCGCGAGAATGCGTTAGTGCCAGGTGTGTCATCGAGACATCCGCTTCTTCGAGCGGAGCCCACACCGATCCGAGCAGCGCGGGCTCCCGCCTCTTCGGTGCGTTATTGCATGTGATGGTAGCGGAGGCCGCCAGGCACCATCTGATAGATGACGCGAGCGCTCTGACCTGGCTGCGGTGCGGGCAGTTGCCCCGTCGCGTGCCACCCCGTGTCGGTGGTACCAACATTGTACTCGTAGATCTGCGGCGAGGGCACGGTCTGCACCGTCCACCCCGGCGGATACACGTCGTGGCCGGCCAACGCCGTCGCTGGCGATCCAACAAGGAAGCCAAGCGCCAGCGCGGCTAGACCCAGGAAACGTAGGCGGCTCAGAGTGGAGTTCATTTGGACGTCTCCTCCAAAGATGCGGGCATTGCGGCCCGCCTGTCGGAGGGCCATAAATTGCGGCCACAGGCCCTCCTGGCTGGAGGTGTGGACCCGGGGCACAAATGAAAATGCCATGTTTGTTGCATTCGCTATTTAGGAGGCCTCATTAATGCGTCGCAGCGACTTGGCCGATCTGAACGCGTTCGTCGCTATTGCCGATCAACGGAGCTTCCGAGCCGCGGCATCGCGTCTCGGTCTCACGCCCTCGGCGCTCAGCCATACGATGCGACAGATGGAGGAGCGTCTGGGCGTGCGCTTGCTGCACCGCACGACGCGCAGCGTGTCGCTGACGGACGCCGGCCAGCGTCTGCTCGAGCAGCTGCGGCCGGCAATCGATCAAATCGCCGGGGCGCTCGATGACTTGAGCAACAGGCAGCAACGCCCGAATGGGAATCTGCGCATCCACACGATCCATATGGCGGCGGCGGCGGTGATCACGCCGATCTGGCGGCGCTTCCTGTCGATGTATCCGGATGTTCGCATGGAGCTCGGGGTGGACGAGGCCCGCATCGACATTGTGAAGAGGGGTTTCGACGCCGGGATCGGGCCGCGCGACCGGGCCGCGGCAGACATGATCGCCATCAGGGTGATGGGGCCAACGAAGATGGCCGTGGTCGGTGCGCCTGAATACTTCGCGAAACACAGCCCACCGCGCACGCCGAAGGATCTCCTGCGCCATAGCTGCGTGCAATACCGCCTTGCCACGGATGGCTCCTTGCTCAAGTGGGCGTTTGAATGCAACGGCAAGTCGCAGCAGATTTCGGTGGATGGCCGGATTACCGTCAACGACCCGGACTTGGCCGTTCGCGCGGCGGTCGACGGGCTGGGGATCGCCTATACGCTCGAAGGCCTGGCGGAGCCGTTCTTGCGCTCAGGACAGCTTGTGCAGGTGCTGGAGAACTGGTCGCCGGCCTTCGAGGGACTGTTCCTTTTCTACCCCGGGCACCGGCAGGTCCCCACCGCATTACGCGCCCTCATCGATATGATCCGCGCGACCGGAGGACCGAGTTCGGGCAAGCGCTCACGCGAGAATCCGTTTGCGGCCGGCTAATTCCGAGGTTGGCGGCGAAGTATGGCGCCAAGACGCCGCAGTCAGGTCGTGACGCGCTCGAGTGCCAACTGCGCCGCCGCCAGATCCTCGAGCGCCGTGCCCACCGACTTGAAGAGCGTGATCTGGTCGTAATAGCGCCGGCCGGCGCGGCTGCCGCGAGTCAAATCGAACAGATCGCCGGCGACGTCGTCCTCGCGGAGCGCGCCGGAGCGGATCGGCTGCACGATGTCGCCGGCCTCCCTGAGCGCACCCTCGCGGGTGTCGACGAAGACGCGAGCGCGCTTCACCACCTCGTCGTCGGCCTCGCGCATCTCCGGCGTGTAGCCGCCGACGAGGTCGAGGTGGGTCCCGAGCTTCAGCCAGTGGCCGCGAATGAGGGGGTCGCGCGCCATCGTGGCACACGAGACGATATCCGCCCCGCGGACGGCGTTGGCGAGATCGTCGGTCGCGGTCAGCGCCAGATGCCGGCGGCTCAACCGTTGCGCGAGCTTCCTCGCCTTCTCGATGTTGCGGCCCCAGACCAGCACGTGCTTGATCGGCCGCACGCTGGCGTGTGCCTCGATCAGATGAGAGGCAAGCGCGCCCGTGCCCACCATCAGCAGCCGCTCGGCATCGGGTCGCGCCAGGTATTTGGCGGCGAGCGCCGAGGCCGCTGCGGTCCGCCGCGCGGTGAGCGCTGGCGCATCCATCAGCGCCAGCAGGCGGCCGGTCTTGCCGTCCAGCAGAAGATAGGAGCCTTGCAGCGAGGGCAGCGACTGCTCGCCGTTGTCCGGAAACATGGTGACGAGTTTGACCCCGATGTGCCGGCCCGATTGCCACGCGGGCATCAGCAGCAGCGTCGCATCGCGTGCGCCGGGCACCGGCACCCCGTGATGGTGCCGCATCGGAACCTCGCAGCCGCCGCGGAACATCTGCCGGAGCGCCTCGATGGTGGACTCGAAGTCGAGCGCAGCCACCACCTCGGAGGCGCCCAGCACGTGGAGCGAGTAGGGTGGCTGGTTGCGCATCAGGAATGCGGAACGACCGCGGCGCCCTTCGCGCGTTGTTCCGCCGCCGCCAGGTCGCGCTCCAGCGCCGCGACGCGCCGCGCGCATTGGCGCGCCCGCCGGCGCGCGCCCCAGCTCCAGACCCAGGCGACGAGCAAGCCGATCAGGCATCCGGCCAGCAGGGCCAGCAGCACCACGAGATAGAGCGGCGCCGCGAGCTCGAAGGAGAGCGGCCAGAACGTGAGAGTGACGCCCGCGCGGTTGGACACCGCGAAGATCACGCAGACAAGCGCCGCCACGGCGGTGATGATCCAGTAGAGCACCCTCACGCCTGCACCTTACCGCCGCCGGCCAAAGCCGGCCAGCCGCTCAGGCCGGCTCGTTGAGGCGCTCGCGCAGCTGCTTGCCCGTCTTGAAGAAGGGTATGTGCTTCTCGGCCACTTGCACGCTGGCGCCCGTGCGCGGATTGCGCCCGACCCGCGCCTCGCGCCGCTTCACCGAGAAAGCACCGAACCCCCGCAGCTCCACCCGGTCCCCCCGTGACAACGCCGCCGCGATCTCGTCGAAGATCGCGGTGACAATCCGCTCGACATCGCGCTGGTAGAGATGCGGATTGAGCTCTGCCAGACGCTGGATCAGTTCTGATTTCGTCATGGCCCGCTCCCCCTCATCGGGCTTATTCCGCGTCCAGCAGAGGGTGCCAAACTGCAGGTAGATCGTCAAGAAAAAGCATGAGAGATGAGGCAGTTATGGCCGGCCCGCGGACCGCCCGGCGGCCGGGATGAGCCCGGAGCCCGGGAATCGTGTCTGATAAGGTCTATTTTAGACCCGGACCCCCGCACCCGGGATTGTCGTCCAGGGCCGGCTTGACGGTCCCCCAGCCCCACCCTCGAATAGCGCAGAAGGGAGCCGTCCAGATGACCAGCAATCGCGTCACCAAGGAGATCTCGGTCTTCGACTGCGACAGCCACATCGTCGAGCCGCCAGCCGTCTGGGACGAGTACGTGCCGCAGAAGCAGCGCGCCTGGATCAAGACGCAGTTCTGCTTTCACACCGATACCGATCTCCTGCACATCAACGGCCGCGCGGTGCCGGCGGCGCGCGAGCGATCCAACGCGGCCGAGGTCGGCTGGCCGCGCTGGAACAAGAAGGAGGTCGGGGCCCTGACGCCGGGCACGCCCGCCTGGCAGAAGAAGTTCGGCCGCCTGCTGGGCTGTCGCGATCCCCACGCGCGGCTCAAGGACATGGACGCCATCGGCACCGACCAGGTGATGCTGTTCCCGACCTGGTTCGTGCGCTTGGCGCTGCTGCGCGATCCCGACGCCGCGCGCATCCTGGCGCGCGCCTACAACGATTGGGTCCAGGACTATTGCGCCCCCGACCGGCAGCGGCTGTTCCCTTGCGCCGTGCTGCCAATCCAGAGCGTCGAGCACTCGATCGAGGAGCTTCGCCGCGTCGCCAAGCTGGGCTTCAAGGCCGCCGCGGTCAGGCCCTGCTTCTGGAACGGCCGCTACCCGACGCTGCCCGAGTTTGATCCGCTCTGGCACGAGTTCGACCAGCTCGGCGTGGTGCTGGCCATGCACACGTTCCCCTCGCGCGAGGCGCTGACGCCGGACTGGGCCGAGCGGATGGCGAAAGCGCGCGGCTCGGGCCAGGGCCTGCTATTCACGGATGAAGCCGTGGTCTATTCGCCCGGACAGTTCGTCAGCAACATCGCCTTCGCGATGGACCCGGCGATCGACACCTCGGAGGCGCTGGGTTTCATGATGGAGGCGATGACTTGGCTCACGACGGTGCTGATGACGGGCTGGCTCGACAAGTTCCCGACCCTCAAGGTGGCGGTGCTCGAATCGAACGCGGGCTGGCTCCCGCTCGTGCTCTCGAAGTGCCGGAACTTCTCCGACCTGTTCGCCTTCCAGCGCTCGCGCCCGATCAAGGACCCCTACGAGGCCTTTTACGAGCGCTGCTTCATCGGCTTCGAGTCCGACGAGGACCTGGTCTACCGGCTCTGGGACACCTTCGAGCCGATCGCGATCTGGTCCTCGGACTATCCGCACCACGACGCCGAGGACGCCTGGGATGCGCTCCACCACATGGCCGAGCACAAGGTGCCGCCGGCGGCGCAGAAGAAGCTGATGGGCGAGAACGCCCGCCGGCTCTACGGCATCGAGCCGGTGATGCGCATCAAGGAGCGCATCGAGGACTACGAGCCCGCGATCCTCGCCTGGTGAGGCGTCCGTGACGGATTCTCGATCGCGTAGATCCGCACGGGCGTGCCGTCGATCGCATCCTCCCGGTCGAAGCGCTCGCCGATCTTCTCGGCGACGCGGATCGAGGCGCGGTTCTCGGGAATGATCACGCTGACGAGGCGCGCTAGACCGAGCGAGCCGAAGGCCCAGTTGCGCACGGCAGCCGCGGCCTCGGAGGCGAAACCGCGGCCCCAATGCTCACGGGCAAGCGCCCAGGCGATCTCGGTGCCGGGCCAGGGATCCGGCTCGTAGAGCCCGACCCGGCCCAGGAACGCGGCGCTTGCCTTGCTCTCGACGGCGAACTGGCCGTAACCGCGCAGGGCCCAATGGCCGAGCATGCCCGTGAAAGCATGCCAGGCGCGGCGCCGGCTCAAGGGCGCGGCCTCGCCTATGTAGCGCATCACCTCGGGGTCGGCGCAGAGCGCCGCGTAGGCCTCGAAATCGCGAGACTCTGGCCGGCGCAGCCGCAGGCGCGGCGTTTCCAGAACCGGGATCTCCGAGAGATCGAGCATGGGCAGCTCCCATGAAAAAGGGGCCGGCGATAGCGCCGGCCCCTTTGGTGGTCGATGTGGGCGGGCCGGTTTACTCGTCCGCCTTCTCTTCCTTGGCGTCCTTTTCGGCTTTCTCGGTGCGGCGCATGACGGCGCCGAGGATGTCGCCGAGGCTCGCGCCGGAATCCTGCGAGCCGTAGTCGGCCATTGCCTGCTTCTCCTCCTCGACCTCGCGGGACTTGATGGAGAGCGTGACCTTGCGCGAGGCCCGGTCGACGGCGGTGACCTTGGCGTCCACCTTCTCGCCGACGGCGAAGCGGTCGGGGCGCTGCTCCGCGCGGTCGCGCGAGAGCTCGGCCTTGCGGATGAAGCCGGGGAGCCCGTCGGCGAGCGTCACCTCGATGCCGCTGTCGGTGACGGCGGAGACCGTGCAGGTGACCACGTCGCCCTTCTTGACCGAGGACAGGCTCTGCTCATAGGGATCGTGGGCGAGCTGCTTGATGCCGAGGCTGATGCGCTCCTTCTCGATGTCGACATCGAGCACGCGCACCTTCACCGTGTCGCCTTTCTTGTAGTCCTTGATGGCTTCCTCGCCGGTCTTCTGCCAGTCGAGATCGGAGAGGTGCACCATGCCGTCGATGTCGCCGGGCAGGCCCACGAACAGCCCGAACTCCGTGATGTTCTTGACTTCGCCCTCGAGCTCGGTGCCCACCGGATATTTCTCGACAAAGGCCTCCCATGGATTGGCCATGCATTGCTTGAGGCCGAGGCTGATCCGGCGCTTCACGGGGTCGACGTCGAGTACCACCACCTCGACCTCCTGGCTGGTCGAGACGATCTTGCCGGGGTGCACGTTCTTCTTGGTCCAGCTCATTTCTGAAACGTGAACCAGGCCCTCGACACCCGGCTCCAGCTCCACGAAGGCGCCGTAGTCCGTGATGTTGGTGACGCGGCCCTTGAAGCGCGCACTCGCGGGGTACTTGAGCTCGACGCCCTCCCAGGGATCGGCCTCGAGCTGCTTCATGCCGAGCGATATGCGCTGGGTCTCCTTGTTGAAGCGGATCACCTGCACCTTGACGGTCTGGCCGATGTGCAGCGCCTCGGAGGGATGATTGATGCGCCGCCAGGCGATGTCGGTGACGTGCAGGAGACCGTCGACACCGCCCAGATCCACGAAGGCGCCGTAGTCGGTGATGTTCTTCACGACGCCCTGGAGGATCTGGCCTTCCTGCAGGTTGGCCACCAGCTCCGAGCGCGCCTCGGCGCGGCTCTCCTCGAGGACGGCGCGGCGGGAGACCACGATGTTACCGCGCGAGCGGTCCATCTTCAGGATCTGGAACGGCTGCGGCGAGCCCAGGAGCGGTGTGATATCGCGCACAGGGCGGATATCCACCTGGCTCCCCGGCAGGAACGCGACGGCGCCATTGAGATCGACGGTGAAGCCGCCTTTGACGCGCCCGAAGATGGTGCCGGTGACGCGCTCGTTCTTCTGGAAATGCTTCTCGAGTTGGGTCCAGGCTTCCTCGCGCCGCGCCTTCTCGCGCGAGAGCTGGGCGTCGCCGTTCTTGTCCTCCATCCGCTCGAGGTAGACCTCGACCGTGTCGCCGAGCTTGATCTCGGGCCCCTTGCCCGCGGGCGTGAATTCCTTCAGCGGCACGCGGCCTTCGGATTTGAGGCCCACGTCGATCAGCACCATGTCGTTCTCGATGGCGATCACGCGTCCCTTGACGACGGTGCCTTCGAGACCGGAGCCGCTGCCCAGCGTCTCCTCCAACAGCGCTGCGAAACTCTCTTTGGTGGGGCCTTGGACCTCGGTTCCGGATAGGGCGGCCATTCAAACTCCCGCTGATCCCTGGGGATTGTCGACGCCTCTAGTGCCGGGGATCGCGGCCGCAGGAGACGGGCCACCGACGGGGTCGGGCGCGGTGGCATGAGCCCGGTCCTGCGGGCCGACAAACGGCCGAACTCGCCGGATTCTCCCAGTATTCAGAGAGACTTGCCGGCTAGCTTGCCGTCGATGTAGGCGATGGCAGCGGCAAACGCCGCCTCGGCACCAAGTGCCGTCGTGTCGAGGACGAAAGCGTCGTCGGCGGGTCTCAAAGGCGCCGCCTTACGGCCGCTGTCGCGCGCGTCACGATCCTTCATGTCCTGCAGGACGCGCTCGTATATAGCCTCGGCC
>DATMMM010000419.1:0-4009 GCA_035569735.1 Allostellaceae bacterium
CGCCGAGGAGCCCAGCGCCGACGGAACCGCCGCCAACGGCAGCGCGGGCAAGCGCACGCCCAGCCGGGCTCGCCTGGTGACGCAGCCGGTGCGCTCGGGCATGCAGATCTACGCCCAGGGTGGCGACCTCATCGTGCTGGCGCCGGTAAGCGCGGGCGCCGAGGTGATCGCCGACGGTCACATCCACGTCTACGGCGCGCTCAGGGGCCGCGCCATCGCGGGCGCCATGGGTGATACCAGCGCCCGCATCTTTGCGCAGCGCCTGGAGGCCGAGTTGGTCTGCGTCGCCGGCCGCTATTTCGTGAGCGAGGCGATCGCGCCCGAGTACCTGAAGCAGGCGGCGCAGGTGGCGCTGATCGGCGACCAGCTGCGCATCCTGCCGGGCTGGAGCTGAGCCAAGAGGGCGCCTGGACTCCGGCACGGACGAGTGGAATGAAAGAGGAGGGTCAGTTGGGTAAGACGGCGAGCAAGACTCCGGGACAGGTCATCGTCGTGACCTCCGGCAAGGGCGGCGTTGGCAAGACGACCACCGCGGCGGCGGTCGCGACGGGCCTGGCGCTCCGCGGCCACAAGACGGTGGTGATCGACTTCGATGTCGGATTGCGCAACCTCGACCTTGTAATGGGCTGCGAGCGCCGGGTGGTGTTCGATTTCATCAACGTGATCAATGGTGATGCCAAGCTCAACCAGGCGCTAATCCGCGACAAGCGGATCGAGACGCTCTACGTCTTCCCGACCTCGCAAACCCGGGACAAGGACGCGCTCAAGCCGGAGGGCGTCGCGAACGTGATGCAGCAGCTCCGCGAGGGCTACGACTACATCGTGTGCGACAGCCCCGCCGGCATCGAGCGTGGCGCCTTGACCGCGCTCTATCACGCCGACAGCGCCATCATCGTCACCAATCCGGAGGTCTCCTCGGTCCGAGACAGCGACCGCATCCTCGGGATCCTCGCCGCCAAGTCGCGCCGCGCCGAGCTCAATCAGCAGCCCGTCAAGGAGCATCTGCTGCTGACGCGCTACTCCGCCGGCAGGGTCGCCAGCGGCGAGATGCTCTCGATCGACGACGTGAAGGAAATCCTGTCGGTGCCGATCCTCGGCGTGATTCCGGAATCCGAGAGCGTGCTGCGCGCCTCCAACACCGGCACGCCGGTCATCCTGGACGACGCCAGCCCCGCCGGGCGCGCCTACGAGGATGCGGTGGCGCGCTTGCTCGGCGAGCAGCGGGAGCTGCGGTTCGTGGCTCCTGCACGCAAGAGCCTGTTTCGCGCGATCTTCGGCAGGGCTTAGATGCGCATACTCGATTTCCTCTTCCCCAAGAGGCCGGCGAGCGGCGCCACCGCCGCGATCGCCAAGGAGCGGCTGCAGCTCGTGCTGGCGCACGAGCGGGCAGGCCGCGAGGGCGCGGAGATCCTGCCCCTGATGAAGCGCGAGCTGCTGTCGGTGATCGCGAAATACGTCGCGATCAAGGAGGACATGATCCAGGTCAAGCTTGGCCGCGACGGCAGCGCATCGGTGCTTAGGATCAACGTGGAGTTCGACGGCGGCCGGAGGCCCAAGCGGGCGCGGATGTGACGCCCGCACGTGAACGCGACGCCTAGGCTCGCGAAGAGGACCACGGCACCCTCTTCGGCCTGAAGACCTGCGGCAACCCCGAGGCGATCCTGATCTCGCTGCCGTTGGAGGTGATGTGGCCGTGAGCGAAAAACGCGGGCGCGTCACCGGTAGGCCAGGCTCCAGCCCGGCGCGCGCAGCCAGCAATCCTGTTCCGGAGCATCGTCGCCCCGGTAGAGCCGCCTGACGTCGCGCCAGCCGCCCTTCTCGAAGGCGGCCGCGAGTGCGGCCTCCGACTCCGGGTCGCGCATGCCCTCGCAGGGGAAGATCGCCACCGGCGAGAGCCATTTGGCGAGGAACTCGCCGCCGCGCCGCTCGATCAGGAACACCGCGCCGCGCCGGTCGATGCTGAGCTCCGCGGTGCTGATGGAACTCCCCGCGATGAAGCCGTGGTTCGTGGTCAGCGGCAGGACCATCCGGCCGCCCTCGCGGAGACCGTCGAGCCACCGGTCGGCGGGGCGGGTGGCACCCGCGTTGACGTAGATCACGTCCGCGGCGTCGAAGGGTGCCGCCGAGCCGTCGCCCTGGACGACGCGGACCTGGGCGAGAGCCGAAAGGTTCGCCTGCGCGCGCGCCGCCAATTCCGGATCGAATTCGATCGCGGTGACCCGCCCGGCGGGGCCGACGGCGTGAGCGAGAATGGCGCTGTAGTATCCGACGCCCGCGCCGATATGGACCACGTGCTCGCCGGCGAGCGGGTCAGCGCTCGCCATCAGCGAGGCGTGCAACGACGGCTGACCGTTGTTGATGTGCCGCTCCGGCAGGATGGCGACGACATCGTCGGTCAGGAGATAGACGGGATCGCCGCTCGGGCTCGGCACATAGCCTCGGCCCCAGCGCAGGATCTGCCAGGGGCCGGGACCCAGAAACTCCTCCCGGCGCACCGCGGCGAAGCCCGCCTCGACGTCCGCATTCTCGACGCCTGCCGCCGCCATGACTTGCTTGGCGAAGGCCCGCCGAACGATATCGAGATCGCCCTCAGGCATGGCCGTGCATCCTCTGCAGCGCGGGAGAGAGTACGATCAGTCTACCGTATCGGCGCCCGCGCGAACCGTATTACCCCTATCCGCTGCCCGGCCCGGTGGGGGTTTACCCGTGCCGCCGCGCGAGACGGCGGGCTCACAGAAAAAGCCCCGCCGGCGAGGGCGGGGCTGAACGCGCACGGGACGGCAATGGGTCAGCCGGTCGGGTGCTGCTGCATGTAGTCCCACAGAGAGGCGGACGGTTGCCCATCGACCGGCAAGCCGTTCTGCTGCTCGAACTCGCGGATCGCCGTCTGCGTGCGCGGCCCGAGCCTGCCGTCCACGGGGCCGACATCGTAGCCGCGGCGCTGGAGCTCGGCCTGAATGTCCCGCACCGTCGCGGGGTCCATACCGACACGCCTCGGGGCGGGGCCCGCAGATGCCGAGTTACGCCACACGGGCTTGCCGAGATTGACTTCACTGGGGGTTGTCAATGCGCCGGTTGCGCCGCCAATCGCGCCTCCGAGCAGTGCGCCTCCGACGGGAGTTAGCGGCGTGACCGCACCGACTACCGCGCCGGTCGCGGCTCCAATTCCGGCACCGCTGACGGTCCGGTCGGTTTGATCAGTACCGCAGGCACTGAGCAGCAGCGGAGCCGCCACGGTAAGGAGGGCAAGGGAGGTTCTGGAAACCATCGGTCTGCTCCAAATTTATTGATGGGTACTTCCTGTTAGCCCGTAGCGGGCCTGCGGGTTCCCCCGTCTGAAAAATGCTCCCTCGGTGTCCTAACGCTTGCCCTATTACCGCAATGCAGCGAATGGCTTAGTCCATGAGTGCTCGTGCGATGAACAAGGCTCCCAAAACGGCGAATAAGCAGGAAGCGCAGTAGTGGATCGCCTTCAGGGGTAGGCGGTCGGCGAAGGCCTTGCCCATGAACACGACGGGTATGTTGGCGATCAGCATGCCGCCGGTGGTCCCCGCGACGACGGCGGCGAGGCTCGCGTAGCCGGCGGCCAGCGCGACGGTCGCGACCTGCGTCTTGTCGCCGATCTCGGCGACAAAGAACGCGATCAACGTGGCGAGGAACGCCCCCCGGCCACTGACCGCGGCGCCCTCCCCTAATGCATCGGGTCTCAGCGTCCATAGCGCCATCGCGAGCATGCTGACGCCCACCGTCGCATCGAGCACGGGAGCGGTCAGCCGCTCGCCAAACCAGACCCCGATGAGCCCGGCCAATGCGTGATTGGCGAAGGTCGCGATAAGCACGCCCGCAAGGATCGGCCACGGCTTTCGGTAGTGCGCCGCCAGGTAAAGCGAGAGCAGCTGCGTGCGGTCGCCCATTTCGGCGACTGCCACGGTGGTGATCGAGACGAGGAGGGCTTCCATCGGGGGCTCCGGGCCGAGCGGCGGATCAACGGCCGATCCCGTCCCGCTCG
>DATMMM010000420.1:0-3814 GCA_035569735.1 Allostellaceae bacterium
CGCAAGCAAGAGGGTGGGGCCATGTCGACCAATAGCGAGCTCCTGGAGCGCCGTAACAACGCCGTGCCGCGGGGCGTGGCGAGTGCCACGGCCGTGTTCGCCGCGCGCGCGGAGAACGCCGAGCTCTGGGACGTCGAGGGCAAGCGCTACATCGATTTCGCGGGTGGCATTGCGGTGCTCAACACCGGGCACCGGCATCCCAAGGTGATGAAGGCGATCGAGGAGCAGCTCGAGCGCTTCACCCATCCCTGCTTCCAGGTCACGCCCTACGAACCCTATATCGCGCTCGCGGAGAAGCTCAACAAGCTTGCGCCCAGCAAGGGCCCGAACAAGACGATCTTCCTCACGACGGGCGCCGAGGCGATCGAGAACGCCGTCAAGATCGCGCGCAACGCCACCAAGCGGCCGGCGGTGATCTCCTTCGTGGGCGGCTTCCACGGCCGCACCCTCATGACCATGGCGCTCACCGGCAAGGTCGATCCCTATAAGCGCGGCTTCGGACCCTTCCCGGGCGAGGTCTATCACGTGCCCTATCCGAACAAATTCCACGACGTCTCCGCCGAGGACTCGCTGCGCGCGCTCGAGTTCCTGTTCAAGGCCGACGTCGAGCCCGCCCGCGTCGCCGCCATGCTGATCGAGCCGGTGCAGGGCGAGGGCGGGTTCTACATCGCGCCCTTCGATTTCCTGCGCGAGCTGCGCAAGCTCTGCGACCAGCACGGCATCCTGTTGATCGTCGACGAGATCCAGTGCGGCTTCGGCCGCACGGGCAAGATGTTCGCGATCGAGCACGCGGGCGTGGCGCCCGATCTCATCACCATGGCGAAGAGCCTCGCAGGCGGCATGCCGCTCTCGGCGGTGACGGGACGCGCGGCGGTGATGGATGCCGTCGATCCCGGCGGGCTCGGCGGCACCTACGCCGGCAATCCCGTCGCTTGCGCGGGCGCGCTCGCGGTCCTGGAGGTGTTCGAGGAGGAGAACCTGCTCGAGCGCAGCATCAAGATCGGCGAGCGCATCATGCGCCGGATGAACGAGCTCGCGGCCACGAACCGCTTCCCCTGCATCGGCGAGGTGCGCGGGCTCGGCGGCATGGTCGCGATCGAGCTGGTGGAGGACCGCACCACCAAGAAACCGGCGGCCGCCCTCACCAAGCGCTTGGCCGAGGCGAGCCTGAAGAACGGGCTCATCCTGCTCACCTGCGGCATCTATGGCAATGTGGCGCGCTTCCTGGTGCCGCTCACGGCTTCCGACAAGATCGTCGAGGAGGGCCTGACGCTCCTCGAGCGCTCGCTCGAGGAGGCGATGGCCGGCTGACGCCCTAGTCCTGACGGCCGCATTCGGCGGCGAGAAGTAAGGAGAGACGGCGATGGCGAAGAGCGAATTCCGGTCCGCGCTGGAAGCGGCGGTTCAGCGCAAGCATTCGAGCGTGCATCCCTGGAGCGAGGCATGGGTCTCGGGCGCGCTCAACAGGCGCCTGCTGGGCGAGTGGGTGAAGCAGCATTACCATTTCGTGAGCCACGCCGCGGAGTGGCTCGGCACGATGTTCGGCAACTGTCCGCATGAGGACGTGCGCGAGTTCCTGCTGGAGAACATGTGCGAGGAGGAGGGCGTCACCGGCCAGGCCGGTTTCGCCGCGGTGAAGCACGCCAAGCTGTTGCTGGATTTCGCGGAGCATTGCGGCATGGACCGCCGCGCCGTCGCCGATGCGCAGATCAACGGCGAGGTTCTGCCGGAGACCCTCGGGCTCCAGGCCTGGTGCTTCCACCAGAGCCGGCGGCATTTCGTCGAGGCGATCGCCTCGATCCTGATCGGCCTCGAATCCCAGGTGCCACAGGTCTACAGCAAGACCACGCCGCCGCTCCTGGAGAAATACGGCTTCACCGAGGAGGAAGTCGTGTTCTTCCGCCTGCACATCCTCGCCGACACCGAGCACGGCGAGCGCGGCTTCGAGATCGTCGACAAATACGCGGACACGCCGGAGCTGCGCGCGAACTGCCTGCGCCTCGTCAAGGAGGCGACGATGATGCGCCGGCTCTATCTCGACGGCCTCTACAACAAATACCTGGCGCGGCCGAGCGCGCAGGCGGCGGAGTAGCTCATGGCCGCCGATCCGCGCGCGAAGGTTCCGCTCCGCGCCATGAACAGCGAGCTCGCGCGCGGCGCCGCGGAGGCGGCGCAGGCAAAGGCCCGCGAGCTTGGCCACACAATCAGCGTCGCCGTGGTCGACGAGTCCGGCAACCTCGTGTTCTTCTCGCGCGGCGACACCTGCAGCTTCATCACCTTCGAGACCGCCAAGGGAAAGGCCGCCATGGCAGCGGGCTTCCGCCGTCCGACCAAGGATTATGTGCCGCATGCGCGCGAGGACGCCGCCTTCTGGACCGGCGTCGGCGAGCGGCTCGGCATGATCGTGGGTCCCGGCGGCTATCCGATCACGCGCGAGGGCGTGCTGGTGGGCGGCATCGGCTGCGGCGGCGCGCTGGGCGAGGAAGACCACCTCTGCGCCGAGGCCGGCGCCAAGGCTGCCAGCAGCTGATCGCCTACTTCGCCTGCGAGTAGGCGACCTCCGCCTCGCGCCAGTCCTGGTTGGGCTTGGTGTAGTGCAGGATCAGCATGGGCGGCGACCAATTGTGCCAGAACACGCCCTCGGCGCGGGGGAATGTCACGTCGCCGGCGGCCCAGCCCGTGAATTTGCCGGCCTCCAGCGTCTTGGCGATCGCCTTCGGGTCCGCGCTCTTCGACTGCGCGATCGCCTGGGCGATGATCGCGATGTCGCCGAAGCAATTGAGATCGGAGTAGACCGGCTGGTCCTTGAATTTTTCCTGATATTGCTTGGCGTACCAGGCGCCGAGCTCCGAGAGTTTCTGTTGCGGCGAGTAATAGGCGATGAAAAACACCTCGCCATCTTTCGGATGGATTTGCCACCACTGCGGCCGCACCGGCGAATCGTACGAGATCAGCATCGGCGCGCCCGGCAGCAGGCCGATGGTCGTGGCCTGGTCGACCATGAGGTCGAGCATCTGCCCGATCCCGATGTTGATGATCGCGTCCGGCTTGAACGCCTTCACCTGAAGGAGCTGCGGCGTCAAATCCGTGACCGATTGATCGTAGGTGAGAGACTGGATCTCGAGGCCGAGGTTCTTTGCCTTATTTTGATTTTCGGTCTCCGTGATCAAGCCGATGCCGTAATCGGTGGTCACCGCGATGATCGACACCTTCTTGTAGTTCATCTTCTTGATCCAGCCGAGCCAGGTCTCGGCGCGCAGCGGGTCGATGGCGTGGGTGCGGAACGCCACGTCATAGTGCTTGGCCGTGATGTCGGCGGCGCCGCTCTGGCTGCCGATGGTGGGGACGCCGAGCTCCTTGGCGACCTCGTTGACCGCGATATTCTCGGAGCTGTAGGCGAAGCCGGTGACCGCGACCGCCTTCTCCTCCGTCACCAGGCGGCGATAGGCCGCGACCCCCGCGTCGTTCTTGGCCTGGGTGTCCTGCATGGAGATCTGAATCTTGCGGCCGAGAACGCCGCCCATCACGCCGTTTACGTATTCGACGCCGAGTTCCGCGCCGCGCCGGCAGAGCTGGCCCAAGCCGGGATCGGCGGGGGGAGAAAGTCCCAGCTCCAGCCCTATGGTGATCGGCGGCTCATCCGCGGCGACCGGGACGCCTGCCGACCCCGCGGCCACTGCTACCGCCACTGCCAACCACACTGCGACCTTCATGGTCCACCCCCCGAGTTTCGTTCTTGGGCGAATCTTGCCCGAGCCGGCAAGGGCCCTCAAGGCCAAGTGATATTCGGAGGTTCCGGCTGGGGGGATTTCGA
>DATMMM010000421.1:0-2468 GCA_035569735.1 Allostellaceae bacterium
CAGGTGATGGTCCGCGAGGATAGCGCGGGTGCCTGGAACGGCTTGTATATGCCGACCGAGCAGACCATCGCGCTGCTCGCGGAGGATCTCGGTAGCGCCTTCCCTCATATCCCCACGCTCGATGCCAAGGCCGCCCGCGGCATGTATTTCGTGGTGATCTATCCGATGACCTTCTTCGCTTTCACGCAGGATTGTCTCTGGTGGTTGCAGCAGTTTCCGCAAGGCGCCGCGCGCACCAAAGTCGTAATCGGTTCCTGTTTCCCGCGCGCGACGACGGCGCGACCCGACTTCGCGGAGCGGGTCGAGAAGTACTACCGGCGCTGGGACAAATCGCTACCCGAGGACAATGCGATCTCGGAGCTGCAGCAAGCGGGCCTGTCCTCCTCCTTCTCCAAACCGGGACGGCTCTCGTTTCACGAGCCCGTGGTGCACGACATCGCCAACTGGGTGCTCGACCGGGTGCTGGAGGAGCGCGCCACCGGCGGCGCGGCCTGACGGGGCTAAATCTTGAACGGAAAGATCATGTCCGACGATATTTTTGATCCCGCGCTTTACGCCGATGTCCGGCGGCCGCTCGCGGAAGCACGGACATTGCCGCGCTGGTGCTATGTCTCGGAAGCGTTCCACCAGCGCGAGATCGATCGGATCTTCATGAAGACCTGGAATTTCATCGATCGTGTCGATGCGATTCCCAAACCCGGCGACTATATCGCCGCCGATACCTTCGCGGGACCGATCATCGTCCTGCGCGATCGCGAGGGCGGGCTTCGCGCCTTTGCGAATACCTGCCGGCACCGTGGGTCGCGCCTGCTCGTCGGCAGCGGCAACTGCCGCGGCATCGTCTGCCCCTACCATAGCTGGACCTATGGCTTGGATGGCAAACTCCTGGGCGCCAGAGGTATGGAACGGACCGCCGGCTTCGATCGACGCCACTATAGCCTCAAGCCGATCAGGCTGGAGACCTGGGGCGGGTTCATGTTCGTCAATTTCGACGCGAACGCCGGAAGCCTGCTCGACCATCTGGGCGAGCTGCCCCGAAAGTTCGCCAGCTACAAATTCGACGACATGGTCTGCACCCGACGCAGCGAGTACGAGATCGCCTGCAACTGGAAGCTCATCATCGAGAACGCGCACGAGGATTATCACACTCAAACCGTGCATCGGAGCTCGCTCGGCAATCAGGTGACGGAGCCCGAGGAAAATCCGGTCGGCAACTGGGATGCCATCTTCCTGCCGCTCGAGACATCGGTCGCGGTCCTGCCCGGCGAGACGGCGCCCTTCCCGCATATTCCTGCTCTCGAGGGGAGGCTGGCGCACGGCACCTACTTCACCCTCCTCTATCCCGCCACGCAATTCGCGTGCGTGCAGGATTGCATGTGGTGGCTGAGAGTGACCCCGATCGCGCCATCGGCATGCCGGCTGAACGTCGGATTCTGTTTTCCCAAGGGGACCGCGGGGCGGTCGGATTTCGCGGAGAAGGTCGAAGCCTATTACCGGCGCTGGGACATCGGCATCGCCGAGGACAACAGCACGGGCACACTCCAGCAGGCCGGGCTGCACTCGCCGTTTTACGAGCCGGGACCGCTCTCCTGGAAGGAACCGAAGGTGCACAGTATCGCGCTCTGGATTCTCGATCGTGTTCTGGACGAACCCGCGACCCTGTCGCCGCGCGCGGCGGAGTAGTCGGTACAGAGATCGATATTCCGAGATCGCTCGCTAGTTTCTTATTCGCACGCTAATCAGGCTGGGGTTCCCGGTTGTGAAACCCAGCCGGACCGAGCGCGAGCAAAGTGCGCGGATCGTGTCGGGCTCGAGGATATCAGCTCTCGTCTCGGCAACGTCTGCGCCCGTGCCGGTCTCCCTCACAGGACGCGTAGGAGGACGGAGTGACGGACTATGACGCGATCATCATCGGAACCGGACAAGCCGGACCCGCGCTCGCGCGGCGGCTGGCGGGCGCGGGCCAGACCGTCGCTATCATCGAGCGCGGCCGCTTCGGCGGCACCTGCGTCAACACGGGTTGCACGCCTACGAAGACCCTGATCGCGAGCGCCTATGCCGCGCATCTGGCGCGCCGCGGGGCCGATTACGGCTTCAGCACCGGGCGCGAGGTCATGGTCGACATGAAGCGGGTCAAGGCACGCAAGGACCATGTCGTCGGCCTCTCCAACACGGGCGTCGAGCGGTCCCTCAAGACCCTCGAGAATGGCCGCGTCTACCAGGGCCATGCGCGCTTCGTCTCGCCACGAGAGGTCGAGGTCGGCACGGAAATCCTGAGCTCCGAGCGGATCTTCCTCAATGTCGGCGCGCGCGCCGCGGTGCCGGAGATCACCGGCCTGGACCGGGTCGAGTATCTCACCAACAGCTCGATGATGGACGTCGACTTCTTGCCGCGGCATCTGCTGGTGCTCGGCGGCAGCTATGTCGGCCTCGAGTTCGGCCAGATGTACCGCCGCTTCGGCAGCGAG
>DATMMM010000422.1:0-4963 GCA_035569735.1 Allostellaceae bacterium
ACAGCGGCACGCCGAACATCAATATGAGCGCCACGCGGTCGTGCAGCAGCCATCGGCATTCGCGCCGCGCGACCAGCAGAAATCCGGGACGGGGCGCGGGCCTCATTCGCGCGACCGCCAATCCAGATAGGCGCTCATGCCCGGCCGCAGCTCCGGCACCTTGTCCACCGGATAGGCGCGAACCGAGAAGGTTCGCAGGTCGAAATCGCCGGTCGCACGCGTGGCCCGCCAGCTCGCATATTCGCCCTTGGTGGCGATGAGCTTGACCTCGACCGTGACGCGGCGGTCGGCGAGCGCCGGAATTCGCACGGCGAAGTGGTCGCCGACCTTGAGGGTCTTCACCAGATCCTCGCGAAGATCGAAGTGGATCCAGGTGTCGGCGAGATCGATCAGCGTCACCAGCGGCACCCCGGGCGAGACATATTCGCCCGGCTCGACGTTGCGCTGGTAGACTTGAGAGTCCACGGGGGCATAGACCACCATCTGATCGACAATGGATTGGACTGCCTCGATGTCGGCGGCCGCCTTCACGACGGTTGCCTTGGCGATCTCGCGTTCCTCGCGCGTGTAGCCGTTCACCGCTTGCTCGTAGGCGGATTTGGCCTGATCCACCGCACGTTCGCCTTCATGCAAGGCATCGGTCGCCTGGTCGAGGCGTGCTTGCGGCGCATTGCCGTGCTCGGCCAACTGACGGGTGCGATCGAAGGTCTTCTGTGCCAGCACCACGCTCGCCTGCGCGCGCTCCAGCGCGGCCTTGCGCGCTGCGATGACTTCCACCCGCGTGCCGACATTGATGTTAGCGAGTTGCGCCTCGGCAACGACCTTGGCGGCCGCCATCTGCGCGAGCTTGGCGATGGTCTCGGGGTTGTCGATCCGGACCAGCACGGCGCCGGCGCCGACGTTCTGGCCGCGCGCGACCGGGATGTCCGCGACACGTCCATCGACTCGTGCCGCGATATCGAAGCGAGTTGCGTCCGCCTCGCCCTGCACCAGCAGCGGCTCCGGCCGGACGAGGTACCAGATCGAAAGGGCGGCGATGGCGGCCGCCACCACGCCGACGATGATGGACGGAACACGCGTGGGCGCGGGCGCGCGCTTCTCCGGCTTCTCGCGCGGCTTCTCGGGCGCGGCCTGCGTTTCTGCATCAGGGGTCGGTATTTCCATCCGGCACTCCGCTAAGCTGCAGCCAAGGGAATCTAAACGGGGTCAGAGTGGATATCTATTGATGCCTTGAGTGGCATCGGAAAGGAACGCAAATGAGCGCTTACGTCGTTGTGCAGGAGAGCGTCACGGATCAGGCGATGTTCGACGCCTACCGCAAGGAGGTACTCGCGACTATCGCGGCGCATGGTGGCCGCTTCATCGTGCGCGGCGGCACGCTCACGGTCCTTGAGGGCGAGTGGCCGCTGCCGCGGCTGGTGATCCTCGAGTTCCCGACGCGCGAGGCCGCCGAGGCCTGGTACCGCTCGCCGGAATACCAGAAAATCCTGCCGCTGCGGCTCAAGAGCAGCGCCGGGAATCTGGTCATCGTCGACGGCACCTAGATCAACCCGCTTGGCGTCCCGCCCGCCGCGCCCTGCCGGGTGGGACATCGGGCCTATGTCGTGAGAAACCCGCACGCGCCACCCACGTTGATACCGCGGAGGGATCAGCCTCGTGGAGGTGTGGATGCGTGCGGACCCGAGATCCATAGGCAAGACCATACGGAG
Organism: Allostellaceae bacterium; assembly: GCA_035569735.1. Taxonomy (GTDB): domain Bacteria; phylum Pseudomonadota; class Alphaproteobacteria; order ATCC43930; family CGMCC-115725; genus DASZHJ01. Next base: position 1,710 of record DATMMM010000422.1, read on the forward strand.
AGCCCTCGGCTGGTTTGGGCTCGCCGTGTTTCTCCAGTGGATGGGCCTCCCCAACAATTGGCCAAGCCCGCCGGGGACGGTCTACGGATATATCGCCGAGCTGGTCGGCGGGGCCCGGAGCGGCGGCCCTACCGGCTGAAAGGATGCGGGGAGCGGCTGTCCTCTGTTGAGTCAGCCTGAACAGGATCGGTGCATCTTGCGAGTGGTCGCCGCTCGTTCGCCCGGAGAGGCTCGGGATGCCCCTGCTTTCATCATGCGACCGACAGACATTGTCCCGGACCGTCCGGCAGTGGGGGCTGAGACGAAACGCGAGATTGGGATAGCAGAGCCGATTGTCTCAATGAAATCAAGGCGCCGGCTTCCCGGCGAAAGCCGATCTCACGGATGGAAAGCCAAATCTATCCGCACAGGTGCCCCGGATCGGGCTCACCGCCAAAAAGCGGGCAACGCGTCAGCGGCGCAGTCGCTCGAGTTCCGCCGTGACGCGAGCCACCACGCTCTCCCAGTCGCCGGGTCTCGGCTGGCGGAAGAGCCGGAGCGTCGGATACCAGGGGCTGTCCTCGCGGTCCAACAGCCACTGCCACGCCGGCACGAAGGCCAGCATGATCCAGCCGGGTCGGCCGAGCGCGCCCGCGAGATGAGCGACCGCGGTGTCGACGCTGATGACCAGATCGAGATTGGCCATGACGGCGGCGGTTTCCGCGAAATCCGAGAGTTCCGGCGAGAGGTCGGTGACCATGCCCGGAGGCAAGCGAGCCAAATCCGCGGCGCGCTCGCCGACCTGCAACCCGTACCAGCGGATCCCCGGCACGCTCAGCATCGGCAGCAGGCGCTCGATCGGGATGGATCGCTTGCGGTCTCCTCCCTGTTTGGGATTGCCGGACCAGGCGAATCCGACTTTGAGATCGGGCCCGGCGTGCAGCTTCTCGCGCCAGCGCGCGATCGCCGCCGGCTCGGCGCTGAGATAGGGGACGTCGGCCGGGATCTGCTGCCAGGACGCGCCGAAGAACCTGGGCACGCCGAGGAGCGGCGCGTGAACGTCGAAATCCGGCGACGGATCGTCGCGACCGGTCACGCGCGCCACGCCCCTGACGCTCGCGAGCAGGGATTTGAGCGGCGCTTGCAGCTCAAGAAAGACCGTGGCGCCTCTCGCATGGACCAGCGTCGCATAGCGACAGAAGTGAATCGCGTCGCCCAGCCCCTGCTCGGCGTGCAACAGAATGGTCTTTCCGGCGATGTCCGGCTCGCCTTGCCAGAGAGGCTTGGCCGCGTGCCGCAGGGGGCGGAGCGGCGGCACCTTCCATCGCCACTCGTATTGCTCCCAGCCGCGCTTCAGATCGCCCACCAGGAGCCGGCAGAGACCCTCGTTGAAATTCGCTTGCGGGAGATCGGGCTTTGCCGCCACGGCGCGAGCATGGCTTGCCAGAGCCTCCTCGAAGCGCCCGAGTTCCTGGAGAGCGAGGCCTCGATTGCTCAGCGCCTCGGCGAGGTCGGGGTGGATCGCCAGCGCCTGGTCATAGCTCGCGAGCGCGTCCTCGTGCCGGTCGAGATCGCGCAGGATCGTGCCCCGGATGCTGAGCACCTCCGCGAGATCCGGCCTGATCGCGAGCGCCCGGTCGCTGCTTGCCAGCGCCTCCTCATAGCGCTTGGCGCCGCGAAGCGCGTTGCCTCGGCCGCTCAGCGCATCCGCGTCCTCGGGATCGATCCTGAGCGCCGCGTCATGGGCCGCCAGCGCCTCGTCGTGTCGTTCCAGCTGGCAAAGCACCGTGCCGTATGCGTTGAGCACCTCCACCGAGTCGGGCCTCAGCGCAACGGCCCGCTCGCAGCATGCCAAGGCTTCGTCGTACCGGCCGATATCGCGCAGCAGGTTGCCGCGGTTGGCGAGCGCCACCGCGTAGTCGGGCTTGATCGCCAACGCCCGGTCGAAGCATGCGATCGCCTCCTGATAGCGCTTCAGATCGTGAAGCAGGTTTGCGCGCGTGTTCAGCGCCTCGGCAAGCTCGGGATCGAGGGCCAGCGCCCGGTCGCAACTTGCCAGCGCCTCATCGTACCGCCGGAGATCGCGCAACGCATTGGCCCGGTTGGCATGGGCCTTGGCGTAATCGGGCCTGATCCCGAGGGCTTTCTCATAGCTCGCCACTGCCTCGTCGTACCGCCGCAGGTCGTGCAGGATGTTGCCGCGGTTGTTGAGCGCCTGCGCGAACCCCGGCCTCGTCGCCAGCGCCAGATCGCAGCTGGCCAGCGCCTCATCGTATCGCCGGAGCGCTTGCAGCACATTCGACCGGTTGTTGAGAGCTTCCGGCGAGCGAGGATTTGCCTTCAGCGCCCGATCGATCAGCCGCAAGGCGGCGGCGTTGTTTCCACGTCCCGCCTCAAGCACGCCCAACAGGTGCAGCGCGTCGAATTGAGCGGGCAGCGTGCGAAGCACCAGCTTGTAGAGTCGCTCGGCCTCCGCAAGCCTGCCGCCGAGCTGGGCCGAATACGCCTGCTGCAGCACCTCGCCCAGACTCGCCCCGGTTCTTTCCATCTTGGCCGAGCCCCCGACTCGCCTTGCCTAGAGCCCTCCGGCCGCGCCGTACCAGGGCGGACCGGATGCGGCGTCGAGCCGGTCCTCCGTGAGATCGAGGCTCACGGCGGAGACGCGGGCGAAGGCATTGAGGCCGGGGTCGTCGGCTTGGCTTACGACGCGGTGACCGAGGGCCGCGAGCGCAACGCGGATATCCGGGTCGATGCGCGCATCGACGTAGATCTCCTTCCCTTGGCAGTGGACGCGCGGTGCCGCGATCGCCGCGGCGAGCGGCAGCCCGAAATCCCGCCAGTGGAGGAGCGTGTGCAGCACGCCCGTGGTGATGCGATAGCCGCCGGCGCCGGCTGCCGCGAAGACCGCGCGGCCGTTCTCGAGTGCCACCAGCGTGGGAACGGCGAAGATCGGCATCTTGCCGGGCGCGATCGAATTCGGCCGTCCGGGCCGGGGGTCGAAGTTGCCCATGCCATTGTTGAGGATGATGCCGGTTCCCGGCACCGCCACCAGCGAGCCGAAGCTCCCGGAGACGCTGGTGCAGAGCGAGGCCATGTTGCCCTCGCCGTCGGCCGCGACCATCTGGCTGGTGCCGGCGAGCTTCGGCGGCCAGGGCACGTCCTTGAGGCGCTCCGCGATCCCGGCACGATCCCCGCTGCCGGGATCGATGGCCGCGACCGGCCGAGGAAGCGCGCGCTCGGGGCTCAGCATCGCCGCGCGCCGCGCGCCCAGCGCG
>DATMMM010000423.1:0-4861 GCA_035569735.1 Allostellaceae bacterium
GACCCGGAGGGCGGCACCGAGATCGCGGCCCGCAAGCCGCGGACCCAGCAAGTCGAGCGCCGAAGGGTTGGCACTGACGATGCGGCGCTCCGCATCGATCAGCAGCAGCGGCTCCGGCAGGGCCGACAGCACGGCCTCCGCGCTCGCCCGCGCCTCCGCGCTCTCCGCGACGGTCTCGCGCAGCGCCCGGGCAAATCGGCCGACGTCGCGGCCGAGCTCGCGCGCCATCGGGCTCAGCGTCACGATATCCGGCAGCGCGGTGGCGCCTTGGGCGAGCGCCTGGAGCGCCGCCCTCACCTGGGCGAGCCCCGAGAATAGCGGCCCCGAAACCAGCGCCACGCCGAGGTAAATCGCGAGGGTCGCCAGCACGGCGGTGCCCGGCGCCAGCGCCTCGGTCCAGGCCAGCACGCCCAGCACGAGCGCCGCCGGCAACGTCAGCACCAGCGAGCCCAAAAATATGCGAGCGAAGGACGGCGCCCGCCACCTCATGGCCGGGCGCCGGCAGCGATCATGCGATCGCTTCGTGGGCGGCGAGCGCCGCGAGGTTGACGAGATCGGAGACCGTGGAGCCCATCTCGACGATCTGGGCGGGCTTGGCGAGGCCCATGATGAGCGGACCCACGTGCACGCCGCCGCCCAACTGCTCCAAGAGCTGAGAGGCGATATTCGCCGAGTTGAGACCGGGCATCACCAGCACATTGGCGGGCGCGCTCAGCCGGCAGAAGGGGTAGCGGTCGCGCATCAGGCGCACGTCCAGGGCCACGTCGGCGCTCATCTCGCCATCATACTCGAAATCGAGATCGCGCTGGTCGAGCAGCGTCACGGCGTCGCGCACGCGCCGGACCTCCTCGCGGGGCGGATTGCCGAAATTCGCGAACGAGAGCAGCGCCACCCGCGGTTCCTGCCCCATCTGTCGGGCCTTCGCGGCCGACTGGACCGCGATATCGGCGATCTCCTCGGCGGTCGGATAGGCGTGCGCGGTGGTGTCGGCGATGAACACCATCTTGCCCTGGGTGATCAGCATGGCGAGACCGCAGACCCGGTGGCCCGGCTTGGCGCCCAGCACGCGCTTCACCTGCTCGAAGGTCTCGAAGTAGTTGCGGGTGGCGCCGGTCACCAGCGCATCGGCGTCCTCGCAGGCGACCATGCAGGCCGCGAACACGTTGCGGTCCTGGTTCACCAGACGCTGGCAGTCGCGCTGCAGCGCGCCTTTGCGCTGCAGCCGGGAATAGAGGAAATCCGCATAGGCCTTGTTGGCCTTGGAGAGCCGCGCATTGTGCATCTCGAGGTCGGGCGGCGCCTGCAGGCCCATCTGCGCCAGGGTGTCGCGGATGCGCTCCTCGCGGCCGATCAGCACGGGCGTGCCGTAGCCGCTGGCGCGAAACGCGAGCGCCGCGCGGATCACGCTCTCCTCCTCGCCCTCGGCGAACACCACGCGCTTGGGGTTGGCGCGCACCTGGTCGAAGATGCGCTGCAGGCTCGCCGCGGTCGGATCGAGCCGGCCGCGCAGGCTCGTGCGGTAGGCGTTCATGTCCTTGATCGGCCGGCGCGCGACGCCGCTCTCCATCGCGGCTTTAGCGACCGCCGAGGGCACCGCCCAGATGAGGCGTGGATCGAACGGCGTCGGCACGATGTAGTCGGGCCCGTATTGCAGGCGGTTGCCGGAATAGGCGGCGGCCACCTCGTCGGGCACGTCCTCGCGCGCCAGCATGGCCAAGGCCTCGGCCGCGGCGATCTTCATGGCGTCGTTGATGGTGGAGGCGCGCACGTCGAGAGCGCCGCGGAAGATATAGGGGAAGCCCAGCACGTTGTTGATCTGGTTCGGGTAGTCCGAGCGGCCCGTGCAGATGATGGCGTCGGAGCGCACCTGCTTCACCTCCTCGGGCGTGATCTCGGGATCGGGATTGGCCATGGCGGCGATCATCGGCTTCGCCGCCATCGCCTTCACCATGGCGGGCGTCACCGCGCCCTTGGCCGAGAGGCCGAAGAACACGTCGGCGCCCTCGAGCGCTTGCGCGAGCGTGCGCTTCTTGGTCTCGACCGCGTGGGCCGACTTCCACTGGTTCATGCCCTCGGTGCGGCCCTGGTAGATCACGCCCTTGGTGTCGCAGTGGATCGCGTTGTCGTGCGGCAGCCCCATGGATTTCAGCAGCTCCACGCAGGCGATCGAGGCGGCGCCCGCGCCGTTCACCACCAGCTTGGTCGATTCGAGATCGCGGCCGGTCAAATGCAGCGCGTTGATGAGCGCCGCGGTCGCGATGATGGCAGTGCCGTGCTGGTCGTCGTGGAAGACTGGAATGTCGAGCAGCTCGCGCAGGCGCTGCTCGATGATGAAGCACTCCGGCGCCTTGATGTCCTCGAGGTTGATGCCGCCGAAGGACGGGTGCAGGTAGCGCACGCAGTTGACGAACTGGTCGACGTCCTTGGTGTCGATCTCGAGATCGAAACCGTCGATGCCGGCGAAGCGCTTAAACAGCACCGCCTTGCCTTCCATGACCGGCTTGGCCGCGAGCGCGCCCAGATCTCCGAGCCCCAGGACCGCGGTGCCATTGGAGATCACCGCCACCAGATTGCCCTTGGAGGTGAAGTCATAGGCGAGCGCCGGGTTCTTCTGGATGTGCAGGCAGGGAAACGCCACCCCCGGCGAATAGGCGAGCGAGAGATCGAGCTGGGTCGCGAGCGCCTTGGTGGCGGCGACCGCGAGCTTCCCGGGCTGGCCCTCGGAGTGGAAGCGAAGCGCTTCCTCCTCGCTCACTCGAACGGCGGAGACTTCCTTGGTGGACACGGGCGTTTCCCCTTGTATTGCAAGGGGAAACCCCAAAGGCACCCCCGCTTTGGATTATCCGCGGCAGTCTAAAGGAGCCGGAGCCGGCGTCAAAGCGGGATGGGGTCGCAGGAGGGCTGCTCTTGAACGAGCCGGAAACCGACGAGCCCGTGGCTTGATTGCGGCGGAGATCACGTGCGAGCGTTGGCCCCACCGTGTCGACATTGGAGAGACGCTGATCATGTGCCGGAACATCAAGACACTGCATAACTTCAAGCCGCCCGCGACGGAGGCGGAGATCCGGGCCTCGGCGCTGCAGTTCGTGCGCAAGCTCAGCGGCTTCGCGCGGCCCTCCAAGGCGAACGAGCGGGCGTTCGATCGGGCGGTGGACCGGGTCGCCGATGCCGCGCATGAGCTCCTCGACGCTCTCGTGAGCAACGCACCGCCCCGCGATCGGGATGTCGAGGCGGCGAAGGCGCGCGCCCGGGCGGCGGAGCGGTTCGGGTCCGCGGATACGGGACGCGCCGGGTAGTTCCCCGCCAGCCTCATGATTTTCGCTTGGCCGATGCCCGGCTCTTCGAGGGCGAGCGAGGTCGCGGCTTTGCCGGCGGGTTCCGGTGGCCGAGCTTGCCCTCGACCACCATGCTGCCGAGCGCGTCGAGGATGACGCGGGCCGCGAGCTGCGCCGTGTTGTCGTTAACGTCGTAGGGCGGCGCCACCTCGACCACCTCGATGCCGCACAAGCCTTCGCGCGCGATCAGCCGCACCATCTCGAGCGCCTCGCGCGGCAGCAATCCGCCCGGCTCCGGCGAGCCCGTGCCCGGCGCAAAGCCGGGGTCGATCGAATCGATATCGAAGGAGAGATAGACCGCCTTGCAGCCTTTCCAGGCGAGCTCCAGCGCCATCTCCGCGGCCTTGGCGGGGCCGAGCTCGGTGATGTCCGTCATGGTCATGACGCTGGTGCCGCGGCGCTTTGCGACGATGGCGCCGGGACGCGAGCCGTACCAGCCGCCGATCCCCATCTGCACGAGGTTCGCGGGATCGCAGTTCGGCAATCCCACGTCGTGCATGTGGCTGTGGTCCCGGTGGGTGGTCGAGGTCGGCTCGTGGGTCGTCCAGTACCAGGGCGTCGTGTGCATCCGCTCATCCATGTCCTTCTCCTGGATGTCCAGGTGGCGGTCGATATGGATGATGCCGACATTGCCGTCGATGTGCGGCGCGATGCCGCGCACATTGGGAAAACCCAGGCTGTGGTCGCCGCCGCAGATCACCGGGAAGACGCCCGAGGTATAGATGTGCGAGATCGCCTTCGTCACCTGGTCGAAGGTCTTCTCGATATTGCCGGGGATCACGAAGACGTCGCCGATGTCGCAGAAGTCGAGTTCCTCGTAGATGTCGACGGCGCCATCGATCGAGTAGCCGTCATAGAGCGCGGAGATGCGCCGGACCGCCTGCGGCCCGAAGCGCGCGCCAGGCCGGAAGGTGGTCGCGGTGTCGAAGGGCACGCCGACGAAGGCCGCCTCATAGGTCCCGACGTTGCGGACGTCCTCGCAATAGGGCGCCTTCATGAAGGTGTTGATGCCCGCGAAAGCGGGCTGATGGCCCCGGCTGAAGCAGGAGATCGTCCGGTCGAGGACGGACTCGGCGGCCTCCAGGCCGTAGGCGAGGGAGCGCCGGATTTCCTCTTTCTGCTTTTCCTGCGGAATGCGCGCCAGGCGCTTCAGATTGCGGGTGCCGCGAAATTCCTTGCCCCTGCCCTTCGCCATCCGCGCCCCCCATGCTGACCGGCTCCGGACAGTAGGTCAGCCGCGCCTCCCGGGCCAGCCTCGCAGGCGCAAAGGGTGACGCCGAAGTCAGGGATGTTCCGGCGGCTCGCGCCGTATTATGCTTCTAGGCGGCTCGCAGTGCGGATGGTGGGCGCGACACTACTAAAATGCAGGGGAATTTAGCGATGTCCCGGACGCTTCGATGTGCAGCCCTCCTCGGAACGCTGGCGGTTGGCGCGTGTGCGGTCGGGCCGCCCGCAGGCCCCAGCGTCGCGGCGTTACCGGCCAAGGACAAGAGCCTTGAGGCCTTCCAGCAGGACGATGGCGTCTG
>DATMMM010000424.1:0-4552 GCA_035569735.1 Allostellaceae bacterium
GAACCAGCGCAGCGCGCGGATGTGATCCTCGAAGAAATCCACGACGGCGGCGCGATGGGCCGCGATGAAATCCGCGCGCATCGCCCAGTGCACCGTCTGCGTGGGGCCGAAGGCGTCGCTGATCCGGAAGAGCGCGCGATACCGCCCGCTGGCCTCGATGCGCGGAGCGAATTGCGGCAGCAAGTCGATCAGGTCGACTTTGCCGTCCTCGATCATGGCGGGCATGTTGGCGAAATTCGTCTCCACGCTGGTGACATCGCCATCGAGCACGCCGTGCCGGTGCAGCACGATGCGCATGGCGGCATCACTCGCGGAGCCGATGGCATTGGTCGCGATCCGATGCCCCTTCAGATCCTCGATCCTATGAATGGGCCCGTCGTTGCGCACCACATAGGGCTGGCTGAAATAGCCGTTGATGCCGTCCTGGATCACGTCGGCGACCACGCGCACGTCGAGATGCGCGTTGATCACGGCGAGCGCCAGCGCCGAGGAGCCGAACGCCGCCACCTCGACCCCGCCCACCGCCATCGCCACGATCTGCGGCGTACTCCCCTGGAAGCGGATGGGCTCCGCCACATAGCTCTCGCCGAAATGGCGGAACACCTCGGGATGCCTGCGCTGCAGCTCTCGGATGAGCGGCGCCAGATGGCCCGGCGCCTGCGCCCAACCCACGCGGATCGGTACCGGATCGGCATGCGTCGCCGAGCCCGACGTCAGCGCGAGGAGCATGCTCAGAACGACCGCCGACGCCGCCCGTCTCATGCGGCCGATCTTAGGGGCCGGGTTTGCACAGGATCAACCCCGTGCGAGGATCGCCGCCCGTGAACACCCCGGATCCAGCCATCCCTCTCCCGAACGAGCCGATCGGCGGCTCGCTGATCACCGGGTTTCTCGGCAGCGGCAAGACCACGCTGCTGAACCGGTTGCTTCGGCATCCCGGGATGAGCGACACGGCGGTGATCGTGAACGAATTCGGCGAGATCGGGCTCGACCATCTCCTGATCGACACAGCGCTCGACAGCGCCGTACTGCTGAAGAGCGGATGCCTCTGCTGCACGCTGCGCGGCGATCTCGTCGACACTCTCACGAGCTTGTTCGACCGGCGGCGCCGCGGCGAGGTGCCGGCTTTCCGCCGCGTGCTGATCGAGACGACCGGCCTCGCCGATCCCGCGCCGATCCTGCACGCGCTCATGGCAGACCCTGCCGTCACCCGGCACTATCGAATGGATCACGTGATCGCCACCGTCGATGCCGTGAACGCGCTAGGCCAGCTGGCGGAGCACTATGAATCCGCGAAGCAGGCGGCGCTGGCGGACCGTCTGGTGCTGACCAAGAGCGACATCGCGTCACCCGCCGACATCAAGGCCGTCACCGCTGCGCTCCGGGCGCTCAATCCGGAAGCACCGATCATGGCCACGGTCCACGGCGCCATTGAGCCCGACGCGCTGTTGGGCGCGGCCGGCGAGAGACGGGCTTTTCACGGGCCCGAGATCGAGCCGCATGAGCCGCACGACCATGCTCACGACCATGCCGAGGCTCATCACCACGGCATCGCCTCATTCTGCCTGGTGCACGACGAGCCCTTGCCGTGGCCGCCTCTCGCGCGCTGGCTCGAATCCCTGGCCTCGCTGCGCGGGCCCGATCTCCTGCGGGTCAAGGGCATCGTGCATGTGCGGGGGCGGTCGCGGCCGGTGGTCGTCCATGCGGTGCAGCACGTGCTGCACCCGCCGCGCGAGCTTCAGGACTGGCCCGATGCCGACCGCCGGTCGCGGATCGTGTTCATCACGCGCGACATCGCCGGGGCGGCCCTGGAAAAATCCTTCCGCGCGGCGATCGCGGATTAGCGCATGTCACTGCGGAAATTGCGCGCGCAGCTGTCTCAGCCGTTGTTGCGCCTGGCGGTCGCCCGCGGCCGCGGCCTTGCCGTACCAGAGCGCCGCCCGCGCGGGATCGCCCCGCAGGCCCCGCGCGCCCGCTTGAGAGAGGAAAACGGGATCGTAGGTCTTGGCGACCCCCAGGGCCGCGACCCGGTTGCCGCCGAGGGCGGCGCGCTCGTAGCTGGAGCGCGCCGCGACAATGTCGCCGGTTCCCAGGAGCGCGTCGCCGTGTCGGATCAGCGCCTCCGTCTCCTCTGCCGAGAGCGGTGGCAAGGAGGCGGTCTCCTCGACGGGTGCGGTCGTGGCCGCGGGCGCGGCGGGGGTCGGAGGCTCCGGCAGAGCCTCGCTCCTCGAGCCAGTCGCGGCATCGGGAGCGACCGGCGCTGCCGCGGGAGGCAGCGCCGCCGTTTCCGCGGGAGGCTCGGCTCTGGGCGCCGCATCGGAACCGGCCTGGGGTTGCACGTCCGGAAGGGCTGCGCTGCTCGGGGGTGCTGCATCGGCGGAGGACGGGGCTGCGCTGCTCGGCGGCGGCGCTTCGGCGAGGGGCTGATCCTCCCGGGCGACAGGAGCCGCCGTGGCCACTGCCGGGGCGGGCTCGGCGGGCATGGGCGGAAGCTGTACGGTGACCCCCGATGGGGCGTTGATCAACCTTCCCGGATTGGCAAAATTGAACAGCAGCGCCGACACCACGAGAAACGCGATCAGGACGAAGGACAGGATCTCGATGGCCAGCGCCGGGCGCCGAGGCACAGGTTGCTCGGGCACGGGCACGGGCGGCACCGGCGCCGCGTGCATCTTGGACTGCGTGAGCGGCGTCATGCCGCCGATCGCCCCGCGGGCGTCCGCCGTCTCGGTCTCGCTGGTCTCGATCGGCGCTGCGTGCTGCATGTTTCCGCGATCGTCGATGCCCGGCCCATCGGCGGTGCTCTCAAGGTGCGGCGTTTCTCCATCAGAATCCCCTTTACTCCGGTTCCGGCCGCGCGTCATCGGGGAGCCCGCGACTCCGTGGATTTCCGCGGCCGACTCGGGCACCTCCACGCTCCGGATCGGATCGAATCGACACCGAGTCGCGGGCGCATCCTGCCCCCGCTCCGCTTGATTTCCCGAGGAGACCTCACGTGACCCAAGCGCCAGCCCCCGATCTCCCTGCTCCGAGCCCGCCCATTCTCGAGCTGGCGCCGGACCGCGCGACCATTCGGCTCAACCGGCCGCGGCACCGCAATCGGATCGAGCGCGGCGATGTCGACGTCCTCTGCGAGCTGCTGACCTCGGTCGATCGGAACCCTGACTTGCGCGTCCTGGTCCTGACCGGCGCGGGATCGACCTTCTGCGCAGGCTATGACCTGGGCGCTCTCAAGACGGAAGCCGCGGAGGCCGCCACGGCCGCACCCGGCCCGGATTTGTTCGAGCGCATGGTCGATCAGCTCGAGGAGCTTCGGATTCCCACGATCTGCGCGCTCAACGGCGGCGTCTACGGCGGCGCCACCGACCTCGCTCTCGCCTGCGATTTCCGGATCGGAGTCGAGGGCATGGAGCTCGGCATGCCCGCAAGCCGGCTCGGCGTGCACTACTACCTGAGCGGGTTCAGGCGCTATGTCACGCGGCTGGGCCTCGGTCCGGCCAAGCGTCTCTTCCTCACGGGCGTGCCGATAAGCGCCGGTGGGCTGCTGGAGATCGGCTATCTGGATGAGCTGGTAGCCGCCGGCGAGCTCGCGGGGCGTGTCGATGCCCTGGCGGCGACGCTCGCTTCGCGCGCGCCGCTCGCGGTGCAAGGCATGAAGCGGGCGCTCAACGCCGTCGCGCGCGGCACTGCCGACGCCGCGGAGGTGGACGCCGCGGTCATCCGCTGCATGCGCTCGGAGGACCTGGCCGAGGGTCTGTCGGCCTGGGCCGAAAAGCGCGCGCCGGTGTTCCGCGGGCGCTGAGCGGATTCAGACTCAGGTCACTGGTCCCAGGCGCCGACCGTGACCTTGACTGCCAGCGTCTCGGCTGAGCCGCCCTTGCGCACGCCGCGCACGGGCGCTGCCGACCAGTAATCGAGGCCCACGCTGGCGCGGACATAGGAGGCGGTGGGGCAAGTCCGGTTGGCGGCGTCGAACCCGACCCACCCGAGATCGGGGACGAAGGCTTCGGCCCAGGCGTGGCTCGCGTCGTTGTCTCGCCCATCGGATCCGGTCCAGAGATAGCCGCCCACATAGCGCGCGGGGATGCCCAGGATCTTGGCCGCCGCGATGAAGACGTGGGCGTGGTCTTGGCAGACGCCGGCGCCCTTCTGCAGCGCATCCGCCGCGGCGGTCTGCACGTCGGTGACGCCGAGCTGATAGTCCATGGCGTCCCGGACGGCGCTCATCAGACTGTGCAAGCGAGCGAGCACCGCGGGCGCCGCAGCGATTTTCGCCGCCAGCGCCGCGATCGTCGGGTGCGGCGCGGTCAAGGCCGTCTCCCTCAGGAAGAACAAAGGCGGCAGCGGCTCGGGGGTGCCGCGCACGACGCCCGCGGTGTCGGTGGTCTCGACCTCGCCCTCGACGGCGAGGGTCATCTCGACATGCGGCCGGGTCACCGTGTGGCAGTGGGTGAGATTGCCGAAGCCGTCGATGAGCGAGGGCAGCTCACGCCGGCCCTCGCCGCGCACGCTCCAAGTGAGCACCGCGCAGCCCTCGTAGGGGCGCGGACTG
>DATMMM010000425.1:0-5073 GCA_035569735.1 Allostellaceae bacterium
ACGCTCGCGCGAGCGCCCCGACGCAATCTCGCCCAGGAGAGGAGACCAGCCCGATGCCGAAATCCGACGCTGGCGGACTCCGCAGCGGTCACTGCCTCTGCGGCGCTGTGCGGTTTGCCGCTCGCGGCGAGCCGCGCTGGGTCGCGCACTGTCATTGCGAGAGCTGTCGTCGGGCCACGAGCTCGGCGGTCGCGACCTATGCCGGCTTCACCGTGGCCGATGTCGAGTGGACCGGCGAGCCGCCGGCCGAGTTTCGCTCCTCGCCGGGCGTGGTGCGCCGGTTCTGCCGGACCTGCGGCTCGCCCCTCAGCTTCGAGGGCGAGCGTTGGCCCGGTGAAATCCACCTCTTCGTGCCGAGCTTTGACGAGCCCGAGGCGTTTCGGCCCGCCTGCCACGTCCACGTCGACGAGCAGCTGCGCTGGTTGCACGTGGCGGACCAGCTACCGCGCTACGCCAAGACGGCCCGAGACGGCCCGGCGCTCGCGTGATAAGTAACTCGATCGAATACGGCCGGCGAGCCGCAATCTCCTATTTACCCACCAGGGACACCGCAGATGAAATCATCCGCAAAGTCGAGCCTCCGCATCCGCTCGGCGCGCCGCAAGGCGAAGCGCAAGGCCAACCGCCGGCGGCAGCGCGCGCGGGCTTCATAGGCGATCTAAGCGTCTCACCTCGATTGCCGCAGGACGATAGACCCTCCCGACGGCGCGGGGGCGGGTGGTTCCGTGCGGTCGCTGTCGAGCTGGCTCTTGAGCGCCTCGATGTCGGCGAAAAAACTCTCTTCGGTCTGCGATGGCGCCAGCCGGAACTCCGGCGGCAGCAGGCGCATCACGGAGGCCTGGCGGTCGACGCCGGTGCGCAACTCCGACTGATTGAGCAGTTGCACCCCGATCCCGGTCGCGAGCAGCGCGACCACGAGCCCGGCCTTGAGCTTGAGCCGCGTGGGCGAGACCTCGCGCAGGTGCAGAAAGCACACCGCCGCCACGAGCGACCAGACGCCGATGTATTGATAGGAGGCGAGACCGCGCCAGGAGAACGCGAAGCCCGCAAAGCCGGCGAATTCCCGGTAGAGGGAATAGATCACTGCCCCCGCGAGCGCGATCAGCAGATTGCGCTCGAAGCGCGCCTGCCCCGAGAAGATTCGCGTGAGGACTGACCAAGAGGCGGTCCACACCGCCAGAAACAGCGCCACCGTCAAGACGGAGACGAGGTAGGGCGAGAGCCTCGGTTCCGATGTCTCGCCGAGCCAATTGGCGCCGATCTCGATCGCCACCAGCAATGCGCCGAGGACCGCGAGCGCCGGCCAGAGCCGCGAGGGCCGCTGATAGGCGCGCTCCGGCGCCACCGCGTGGCCGGCTTCGCGCAGGCGCAGATAAGTGTGGCCGATGCGGATCGGCCGATTGCCGTCGATCTCGACCCAGCCGAATTTGTCGCCGCCCTGCTCGAGAAACAGTCCGTTCGCGCTGCCGAGATCCTCGGCGACCCAGGTACCCGCCTGGTTCCGCCGGATCCGCAGGTGCTGAGGCGCCACGTAGGGATCCTCGAGCACGACGTCGTTGTCGTAGCCGCGGCCGATGCGGATCTCCGATCCGGCGCAACGGTGACGCGCGAGGACCTCGCGCGAGCGCGAGAGGACCTCGATCCAGACTATTTCTTCCATTGCACGGCTTCGATGAACCGCTTGCCGAGCGCGATCGCGTTCGGATAGCTGACGCCTTGCAGGCTGAGGCGCGAGACGAGCGCCTCCGTGCCGCGGTCCTGCGTGATGGTCATGACCCAGACGTCGTAGAGCCCCTCGAACTCGCGATAGGCGCGCGCGCACCAGACGGCGCGCAGAGACGGGCGCTCATCCGCCGCCGAGCCGGCCAAGAAATCCTCGTGGCAGCGCTGCTGGGTGTGCCACTTCCGATTCCAGGCAAAGCCGGCGAGCCAAGGCAGCTGGTTCTGCTGCGACACGAACGTCGCGAACTGGAATTGGTTCAGATCGATGCTGCTAAGATAGGAGTGGCTGAGCCGCACGCCGCCGGTGGTGAGATCCGCCGCGACGAAGACCTGCGTGTCGCTGCTGCAGCTGGTGGTGTTGTTGCTCGCCCGGGGCTTGGGCACTTGACCGGCGTTGGTCTGTGCCCAGCAGGTGAACCAGGGCGTGGCGCTCTCGGGGGCCTTGTAGGGCCCGAAGGCGGCGTCGCGGAAGCCGGAGTCGCTCAGCGATTTATAGAGTCCGTCTTGCCAGACCGTGAGCTGCCGGCCGATCTCGGCCCGGAGCTCGTGACTCGTGGGCAGCCCGTCTCCCTGCGCGCTCGCCAACAGCTTGGCGGCGAACCGCGCCGGCACCAGGAAACTCACGAGCTCCCCGCCGAGCTGCTTCGATACATTGATGCCCACGACATGCCCGTCCGCGGTCACGGTCGGGCCGCCGCTCATGCCGGGATTGATCGCTCCCGAGAAATGGATCCGCTCGTTGTAGCTGCGGTCGACGAGCCCGTTGTAGGTGCCCTCCACGATGGTGAATCCGAGATCCAGCGGGTTCCCCATCGAATAAAGCCGCTCGCCCTTGGGCACCTCGTCGTGGAGCGCCCGATCGTCGAATCCGAAAGACGGCTGATCGTGGCGGTCGACTCGCACAAGCGCCAGGTCATTGGCGACATCGATCGCCAGCAGCTTCACCTCTCCGTGCGACTGGTCGGCCGCGCCGTATTCGAGCCGATATGTGGCAGGCTCGAGCGCGTACTGCGAGACGACGTGGTAGTTGGTGACGGCGAGTCCGTCGGCGCTGACCAGGAACCCCGACCCGATCGAGGACTGGCGATCGGCGGCGGCGACCAGCGTGCGGATTTGCAGCAGCCTTGGCTTGGCGGCCGCATAGACGCGTTCCGCGACGGAGGCTACCTCCGGTGCCGGCGGCATTGCGGGCGAACCGCCTTGTGCCCAGGCATGTCCGCCGGCCAACATCGCGGCGACGAACAGCCAAGCGTATCTCACGAGAGCCCCTGACATCGGCGCGCACCATACCCAGCCGCCGGAGCATGTTCCAACTCAAATCGATTCGGAACATGCTCCAGATTGATTGATTGGGTGGCAGTCTCTGCGCCGAACCGGCGTCCACTTCGGCGGAGAATGCCCCGCCGCCGGAACAAGGCGAGCATAAGCACGTTCAGCGCAGCAGCGACGCCCATCGCTTGACCCGCGCGGAAACTCCGTGCCGGGCGCGCTCGCGGCGAACCACCGCAGCGCTCTCCACCCAATTGAGCTGCACCACACGCCGGGGACCCGTCACCGGCAGGTGGCCGTGCCAGGAGTTTTCGGTGACGCGGAAAGCCAACATCGTACCCGCCTGGGGCGGCACCTCGGCGACGACATCGTCGAGGTTGTCGGGCGAGCGCAGCAGACGGAGCCGGCCGCCTTCGGCTTCCCAGGCCTCGTTCATGTAGACGAGCACCGTGATCAGCTTCGTGCGGCTGTCGTTGTGGATACGGCCGTCGCGCGGGCGCGCGTGGCCGCGCACTGTCACCATTGTGGGGCGGCCCGTCAGGTCGATGTCGAACGCCCTTTCGATCCCGGCGCGAAACCCCGGCCCCTCGAGCTCCGCGAGGAAATCACGGAACCGTGCGCCGAAGTCCAAGTCCCCGACCGGAAAACTGCCGGGTTCGCGGATCTCCGGAAACGCGGCCGCGATCGCCGCGCGCCCCTCCAGCAGCAGGAACCCCGGTACGATCAGGTACGGAAACGGTTGATCGACTCGCGTGGCGCGCGCAAGCGCCGACAGATCGAGATATCGCGGGTTGCCTAGCGCAGCCTCGGCGTGGACCATCAACTCCCTCTTTGCTCAGCCCGCCCGACCATGGCATAGATTGCCCGGGGACGGAACCTCGGGGCTGGTAGCGGACCTCCTGAGGTTTTACACTATTATGCAATCGAGACTTTTCTTAATGCTTTAACCAGTCGGGATTGCATCCGTCGCGCGCCCGGATGAAAACACCGGGCCGAGCCAGGACTCATCGAGGGAGAACAGGCCGGCATGAGAAGCCGAGCGATTGCTGGAGTGGGCGTACTGTGCATCGCTCTTGCGGCATGCGATAATCCCTTTGGGTGGGGGCCACCCAGCGCCCAACGGGCGACGCCCACAGAAACAGAGGCGACGACACCGCAGCCGCCGAAGCCCCCCCGCAAGCCGCCGGTGCCGCCCGCAACGGGCGACGCGGAGTCGCCTGCAGAGATCGCGCCGGCCGAGCCCCCGACGGAGACCGCCAAGATCGAGCCTATCCAACGGCCGGTGCTCAAGCCGGAGAGCTTGATTGGCCTCGACCAGCCCGCGACCGCAGCGCTTTTGGGAGAGCCTACCGAGCGATCGGAGGCGGCGCCTGCAACCATCTGGCGTTATACGGGCCGGAGTTGCCAACTCGAGATATACTTCTACCTCGACCTCAAGAGTCAGGTCATGCGCGCGCTGCATTATGAGGTGAGAACCCATGAGGCCGCAGAGCCAGCCAGAAGCCGGTGCTTCGCCGACCTCGTCGCCGAGCACCAAGCAGATCCCACCTCGCGTCCGAATCCTCCTAATTGACGACGACGACGAGTTCCGGGAATCGCTGAGCCTCAACCTGATGGACGAGGGCTTCGCGGTGACAATGTTCGCCAACGGGCCCTCGGCGCTGGAGCACGTCGCGGCCGGCGAGAGTGCCGACGTGATCCTGCTGGATTGGCGCATGCCCGGGATGAACGGCCTCGAGGTGCTGCGCGAGCTGCGCCAGCGCGGGATCGTAACGCCGGTGATCTTCCTGACCGTGCTCAGCGACGACATCTACGAGGAAGCGGCGCTGGCGGGCGGCGCGGTCGACTTCATCGACAAGTCGCGCCGGCTCTCGATCCTGGTGCGGCGCATCGAGCTCATCGCGGAAGGCCAACGGCCGGTGCCGAGCGCCTCGCAGCAACAGCCGCCGCCGCAGGTGCGCCTGGGCGCCTTGGAGCTGCGCTTCGACATCAACCGCGCCTTCTGGAAGGGCTCCGCCATCGATCTGACGCTGACCGAGTTCCGCATGGTCTCCCAGCTCGCGCTCAAGCCGGGCGAGGACG
>DATMMM010000426.1:0-4199 GCA_035569735.1 Allostellaceae bacterium
CTACCCCGTGATGGGGCTGGTGTTGGCGCGGCTGGTCTCGGGCTACGAGCTGCTGCCGCTCTTGTTCCCGCTGGCGTCGGGCTTCGCGCTCATCGGGCCCTTCGCCGCGATCGGGCTCTACGAGATGAGCCGCCGGCGCGAGCGGGGCGAGGAGATTTCCTGGGCCGCGGCCTTCGGCGTGCTGGGCTCGCGCTCGATCGGGGCGATCCTGGCGCTGGGATTGCTGCTGGCGGTGATCTTCGTCATCTGGATCGGCACGGCCTGGGCGATCTACGCGCTGACGCTCGGGCCGGGAGCGCCCACGTCTGTCACGAGCTTCCTCCGCGATGTCCTCACCACGCCCGCGGGCTGGGCGATGATCGTCCTCGGCATCGGCATGGGCTTTCTCTTCGCGTGTCTCGCCTTCGCGATCAGCGCGGTGTCCTTCCCGCTGATGGTCGACCGCGATGCGACGCTCGGCGCCGCGATCGGCACGTCGCTCCGCGCCGTCCGCGCCAACCCCGGCCCGATGGCGCTCTGGGGACTGATCGTCGCCACCGGCCTGGTGCTGGGCTCGATCCCCGTGCTGCTCGGGCTCGTCGTGGTCCTGCCCGTGCTGGGACACGCGACCTGGCACCTCTACCGCAAGCTGGTGCCGTAGCGGCACGCGGCCGGGGCGCGCAGGCTCCCGAGCACGCTCCGGGACTGACGCCCGGCCCGTCGTCTCCTAAGTTGGCGGAGGCCGCCGACCTCCGCGGACGAACAATCCGACGATGGCTCCGAATGCCAGAACCCAAAGCGGCGGCACGAACATGAGCTCTAATTGCTCCGTGTCGGTGTATTGCGCCAGTCGCGGAGGCCACTTTGCTGCCGCGACCATCTTGAATATTCCGATACATCCATTGCGTTCGTCAGGCGTCGCTTTTGCACAGGCCTGCTCAGGACTGTCTGACGCTGTTTCTGCCAGGCGGGAGGCTTGTTCGCGCGTCGGCAACTGCAAAGCAATCATGCTGACCCACAGAAACGTCAGTACCACCCACAAGGGGAAGAGTTTTTGCTGCATCCCGGCTTTTCTTGCCTGAATCATGGGCCGCCCCTCCCCGCGCAATTTCCCATGGGCGACATTATGTTATAGGCTGAGCGCGCGATGGCTTTTTCAAAAGAGCCAGAAATTTCAGGACCTTGGCCTCAGATGATCGATCCTTTCGGCCGGACCATCAGCTATCTCAGGGTGTCGGTCACCGACCGCTGCGACTTCCGCTGCGTCTATTGCATGTCGGAGGACATGACCTTCCTGCCCAAAGCGGAGATCCTGAGCCTGGAGGAGCTCGACCGCGTCTGCAGCGCCTTCGTGCGGCTGGGCGTGCGCAAGCTGCGCCTCACCGGTGGCGAGCCGCTGGTGCGCAAGAACGTGATGAGCCTCATCCGCGCGCTCGGCCGGCATCTCGAAACCGGCGCGCTCGACGAGCTCACCCTCACCACCAACGGCAGCCAGCTCGCGCGCCACGCCGAAGACTTGGCTGCCGCCGGCGTCAAGCGCATCAACGTCTCCGTCGACACGCTCGACCCCGCGAAATTCACGGCGATCACCCGCTGGGGCAAGCTCGAGCAGGTCATGAGCGGGCTCGCGGCCGCCAAGCGCGCAGGGCTCGCGATCAAGATCAACACGGTGGCGCTCAAGGGCGTCAACGACGGCGAGCTGCACGAGCTCGTGCGCTGGTGCGGCGATGAGGGCTACGACCTCACCTTCATCGAGGTGATGCCGATGGGCGAGATCGGCGAGGGCGCGCGGCTCGAGCAATACCTGCCGCTCTCGATGGTGCGCGCCGAGCTCAACCGCCGCTGGACGCTCGAGGAGACCGACTACCGCACCGGCGGACCCGCGCGCTATTACCGGGTGCGCGAGACCGGCGGGCGGCTCGGCATGATCACGCCGCTCACGCATAATTTCTGCGAGAGCTGCAACCGCGTGCGGCTCACCTGCACGGGCACGCTCTATATGTGCCTGGGACAGCACGACGCCGCGGATCTGCGCAAACCCGTGCGCGCCTCGGAGAGCGACGCGCCGCTGGAGGCCGCGATCCACGAGGCGATCTCCAGGAAGCCCAAGGGCCATGACTTCGTGATCGACCGCCGCCAACAGCGGCCCGCGGTCGAGCGCCACATGAGCGTCACCGGCGGCTGAGGCGCCCGCGAGGAGCCGCCGAGCTTGCCCTTCTCCAGCCGACGTCCCGAGCGGATCGCGTTCCTCGCGAGCGATCACGAGGCCGCGCAAGCCGCCCTCGTCGAGCTCACGCGCAGCTACGGCAACGCGCTGCCCGAGGTCGCCGAGGTGATCGTGCCGCTGGGCGGCGACGGTTTCATGCTGGAGACGCTCCACCGGTTCCGCGACTTGCGCGTGCCGATCTATGGCGTGCACCGTGGCAGCGTGGGGTTCCTCATGAACACCTACGAGCCCGCGGGGCTGCCGGACCGGCTCGCGCGCGCGCAGAGTGTCACCCTCTATCCGCTGGAGATGCTGGCGCGCGACCGGCGCGGCAACGAGGGGCGCGCCATCGCCTTCAACGAGGTCTCGCTGCTGCGCCAAGGCCGCCAGGCCGCGAAGCTCCGCGTCACCGTCGACACGGTGGTGCGCGTCGACGAGCTCATGTGCGATGGCATCCTGGTGGCGACGCCCGTGGGCTCCACCGCCTACAACCTCTCGGCGCACGGGCCGATCATCCCGCTGGGCGCCGACATCCTCGCGCTGACGCCGATCACCGCGTTCCGGCCGCGGCGCTGGCGCGGCGCGCTCTTGCCGCGGAGCGCCACCGTGCGCCTGGAGACGCTCGAGGCCGACAAGCGCCCGGTGAGTGCCACCGCCGACTTCACCGAGGTGCGCGACGTCGTCGAGGTCACCGTGCGCGAGACCCGCGCGGTCGCGCAAACCGTCCTCTTCGACCCCGAGCACAACCTCGAAGAGCGCATCCTCAAGGAACAATTCCAGAGCTGAGGGTGTCCTCACCTCGGCTGGATGGAGTCACTGCGTCCTTCGACTCGCCGCCCAAACGCGGCGGCTCAGGATGAGGGGCGTTGATGTTCGGGCGAGTAAAATTGCCCCTCATCCTGAGCCTGCGCGAAGCGCAGAGTCGAAGGACGCACTGCGCTCATGCAAGTGAGAGGCGTCACCCCGCCCTCGCCCGCTCCCGTGCAAACTCCGCAAGCGCGGCCACCAGCGCGTCGAGATCGGATTTGAGCTTCGGGAAATTCTCGTTCCGCTGGAAGCTCTTCTCGTCCATGTAGAGCTTGCGATTGACTTCGATCTGCAGGCTATGGCGGTTCTCGCGCGGGCGGCCGTGGCGGCGGACGAGCTCGACGCCCTTGTAGGGATCGTTGACGCGCACGTCGTAGCCGCGCTTCGCCAAAAACTCTCGCACGAAGCCCGTGAGCTCCGGCGCGCAGGTGGTGCCGTCGCGGTCGCCGAGCACGAAGTCCGCGCGAGCGACGCCCGCGCCTTCGCTCGCCATCCCGTTGCTCACGCTCTTCATCGAGTGGCAATCGATGTGCCAGAGGCCGCCGAAGCGCGCGTGCAGCCGGTCGGCGGCGCCCGCGAGCTCGTCGTGATAGGCGTGGTAATAGCGATCGATCCGCGCCTGCACCTCGGCGATGCCGAGCTTGCGCGCATAGACCGGCAGCTCCGGCACCGCGAGGCGGCGGATGAGGCCCATGCCGAGCCTGGTCTTCGCGCCGGGATTGAGCGGACCCGGCCACGGCTCCGCCAGCAGCGCCTGGTCGATGTCGGTCAGGTGCCGGTTGGCGTCGATGTAGCTGCGCGGGAAGAGCGCGCCGATCAGCGTGGCGCCGTGCGCGGGGGCGGCGGCATAGAGCTCGTCGACGAAGGCGTCCTCGGCCGTGCGGAGCACGCGGCGCGGACAGACGTGGTCGAAGTCCTCGGGATAATCCGTGCCGCTGTGCGGGCTATCGAAGACCAGCGGTACCTCGGCCGTCTTCGGGTCTGCGCGAAAGAGAACGCCGGGGATGGTGTGATCGGAGATGCTCATGGGGCGGCGGCACTGTGGCCCAAAAGCGCGCGGCGATGCAACCGCTTGGCGACGGACCGCGGGTTCCGGCATAGTTGCCCGAGCACGCCAGACCCACTCGTCAAAACCACGGGGAGACCGATCAGCCGTGTCCGACCTCACTTATCCCGTCGAGCTCACCCCGCCCGACATCGAGCCCTA
>DATMMM010000427.1:0-4972 GCA_035569735.1 Allostellaceae bacterium
TTGGTGGTGGTGCCCGCGAAGCCCTTGCGGGCGAACAAGGGCAGCGCCGCATCGACGATGCGACCGCGGCGGGCCTCGCTGTCGAGTCGAGGCCGGGGGGCTAGCGAAATGGCCATGACGCGCTCTGTCCTCAAGCAAAAGGTGCGGAAGGTCCGGGAGAGTGAGTGGTCACTCACCTGTAGTCAAGAGTCTTTTTGGAAGGAGCCACGCTCTGCCGGAATGGCTGCGGGCGGGCAAGCGTTTGCCGGCATAACCCCCGCAACCGGGGCTCCTATTTCGCTCTACTTTAGATCTTGGCGGCAGCTACCAAGCCGACCGCTCGCTCCGCCGCCTCCACGCCCGAGAGGTAGGCGCCGTGGGTGGTGGAGAAATCGCGCGCCGAGGTCGCCTCGCCCGCAAAGAAGATCCGGTTCTCCAAAGTCTCCGCCCAGACCGCGCGATCCTCGGCGTGGCCGGGGAGTGCATAGGAGTAGCTGCCGCGGGCATAGGGATCGCCGGCCCAGCCCGAGGCGGCGAGCGGCGTGAGGTGCTTGCGGATGCGGCTGCCGAACACGCCCGCGAGCTCGTCGAGGGCGAAGGCTGTCATTGCCGCCACGCCCGCGCGCTCGAGGTCGCGCGCGAGCTTGCCGCCCGTGAACATCTCCGCAAGTGGCAGGCCCAGCGGCTTCAGTTGGTAGACAGCGGTCTCCGTGCGCTCGACCGAGCCGAGCACGTGCCAGTTCGCGCCGATCTCCGGCCAATCGCCGTCGAGCGCGAGGAAGAGCTTGTTGTTGATGCCGAGCGGCAGCCCGTGGGCGGCGGCGAGTTTCGCCGGCGGTAGACTGGGGCCGAAAGCGATGTCTTCAGCGGCGATCACGCTCGGTGGCACCGTCAGGATTACCGCCTTGGCGCGCAGAGTGCCGGCATCCGTCTCGAGGACCACCGTGCGGCCGCTCCAGTCGATGCGCCGCACGGGCGTGCCGAGCCGCACCGGCAGGTCTGCGCCGAATTTCCTTACCAGCGCGCCATAGCCCTCGCGCACGCGCCAATTGATGTCGGTGCTGTCGTAGCGGGAGTAGTCGTGCACGGAGAGCCGATCCAGCTCGACGCTGTTCGCCCAGGTGCTAATCGCGTTCAGCAGCGGGTTCCAGCGGTTCCCGGGCTCCAGCAGTGTGATCGCGGGACGGTCGGGCTCGGCCGCCGCCGCTTCCAGCCGCTCGTAGAAAGCCTCGCGCGCGCGGAACCAGTCGGCCTGCTCGGCTTCGCTGAAGCCCATGCGCAGGAGCCGCCCGCCCCAGCCCGGCAAAGTCTGGTCAACGCCGAAGCCGAGCTGGCGCGCGATCGCGACCCAGGGGTTACGGTCGGCGGAATGCAGCCAGCCGCAACCGAGATCGACCGGAAATCCCGTCGAGGTCGTCACCGTTTGCGCGCGCCCGCCGATCCGGTCGCGCGCTTCCAGAACGAGAGCGCTGATCCCGCGCTGGCGCAGCCGATGCGCCGCAGCCAGGCCTGCCGCACCCGCGCCCACCACCGCCACGTCGGCATCCGTCAGGGCTTCGCTCATCGGGCGGGTCTAGCGGGGAACGCGCGTCGGGTCCAGTGTCCGACGCGGGCGTTTGTGTCGGGCGAGGGCGCTGATCCGGTCTCAGACCAGGCGCTCGCCCGCTCATTGCAGCGGCTGCACCTCGATGGGCGCGGAAGGCGCGATGCCCCCTGGGGCCGAGGCCGCCGGCTGCGGTGCGGGCGAGGCTGTGGGTGCGAGCGGGGGTGCGGGTGCAGGTGCGGCGGTTGCCGGCGCCGGGTTGCCCCGCACCTGCACGTAGGAGACCACGCGCTTCACATTGGGGATGTTGCGGGCATAAGCGGTGACACGCTCGAGCTCGGCGGGTGTGCGCGCGGCGCCGATGACGTAGACGACGTGGTCGGAGGTGGTGACGATGAAGTTGACCGAGCGCACGTCCGCATCCCAGAGCAGCTCGTTCCTGAGCCGGGTCGAGATGAAGCCGTCGTTGAAATCGTCGCCGGTTGCGGGGACCGGGCCGACCGCGGCCTCGTTATAGACTTGCTGCACGCCCTTGACGCGCCAGACGATCCGGATGGCGTCCTCGATCCAGGCGGGATTCGGGACCCGGCCGGTGATGAGCACGCGACCCTCGTAGACGCCGCAGTCGAGACCGGAGGCCATCTCCGAATTGGTCTTGCGCCAGACCGCGGCGATCGCGCCCTTGATGGTGGCGTCATTTACTTGGTCGCCGATGCTGCGGTCCGCCGATGCGGCGACGCCCGCGGCTGCACCGCCCGCGACCGCGGCGACGCACCCCGAGAGCAGAACCATCAGACCAAATGCGGCGACGATCTTGTGGAAAGGCATGACGCTCCACGTCCTCCTGGCGCCTTGTGCCGAGCGCTCAGCGACTCGACACCCCCGGACCCTATTCTGAGACACCGCTTCTGTGGCCTCAAGCAGGCAACATCGAGTCGTTTTTGGGGCGGCTCACGATTCGCCCTCGCGCCAGGCGTCCCGGATGTGGAGCGGCAGCTGGCCTGGCATCACCAGCATCACGTCGAAGCGCAGCGTGAGGCGCGCGAGGTCGGGCCGGCCCGTTAGGAAATGCGCGGCCGCACGCGTGATCCGGTGCCGCTGCCGCGGCGTGATCGCCTCGCTGGCGCTCGCGTGGTCGCCGCGCGCCTTCACCTCGACGGCCACCAGCGTGCCGCCGCGGCGCGCGAGGATATCGACCTCCCCGACCCCGACGCGGTAATCGCGGGCGAGGATGCGATAGCCTCTGAGCCGCAGCGACCAGAGACAAAGGCTCTCCGCCCAGCGGCCGCGCCGCTCGGCCTTGCGCCGGCGCTCGGTGCGGGCGCTCACTCCGGCTCCGCGCTAGCACGCTTGCCCTGCAAGGCGAGCGCGCGGGCGTAGACCTGCCGGCGCGGCAGACCGGTGGCCGCCGCGACCGCGGCGCTCGCTTCCCTGAGGCTCGCGGTCCTGAGCGCCGACACGAGCTGGGCGTCGAGGTCCTGGTCCGTCGCCGCCGCGTCCGCCCCCGGCGGACCCACGATCACGACGATCTCGCCCTTGGGCGGGCCCTCGCTCCGGTAGTGCTCGGCGAGCGTACTGAGACCGTCCCGGCGAACCTCCTCGTAGAGCTTGGTGAGCTCGCGCGCGACCGCGGCCGGCCGGTCGCCCAGCATGGCGAGCATGTCGGCAAGCGCATCGGCCAGCCGAGGTGCCGTTTCGTAAAAGACCAGGCTCGCCTTCACCGCCGCGAGCTCCCGGAGCATGCGCCGGCGCGCGCCCGATTTCGCCGGCAGGAAACCCGCGAACAGGAACCGGTCCGTCGGCAGGCCCGCCACCGTGAGCGCCGCCAGCGCCGCCGAGGCGCCCGGCACCGCAGTGACGGCGATCCCCGCAGCCACCGACTCACGCACCAGCTTGAAGCCGGGATCGGAGATCAGCGGCGTCCCCGCGTCCGAGACCAGCGCCATCGCCGCCCCGGCAGCGAGTCGCGCGATGAGCTTCGGCCGCACCCAATCGGCGTTGTGGTCGTGATAGGCGATCCGCTCGGCGGCAAGACCGTAGCGCTGGGCAAGGGTGGCGGTCACCCTTGTATCCTCGCAGATGATGGCATCCGCGCGGCGGAGCACGTCGAGGGCGCGCAGGGTGATGTCGGCCAAATTTCCGATCGGCGTCGCCACGATATAGAGGCCGGGTACAAGGGCCGTAGCTTCCGCTCCGCGGGCGGGGTCAGCCGATTTACTTCCCGGGGACGGCCCGATAGGCTCCGGCCTCCCCGCTTCGCTTCGGCCGGAGGCCGCGCGTGACCTTGTCTTTCCGCTGGACGTCCCGTCGGCCGAACGCGCCATCCCTGATCCCTGCTGCCGCGGCCTCGCTGCTGCTCGTGGCGGTTTTTCTTGCCGGCTGTTCGGGCGTGACGGTACCGGGCTTTCCGTCGGGAGGGCAAGCCGTGGCCCCGCCGCCGCCAGAGGCTGCGCCTCCGCCCGCGGAAGCACCGCCGCCCGGGCCCGCGGGGCACGTGCCGCTGGGGCCCGGCCAGAAGGCGATGGTGGGGCTGTTGCTGCCGCTCTCCGGGCCGAATGCGAGCTTGGGCCAAGGCATGCTCGATGCCGCGCAGATGGCGCTGTTCGACGTCAAGGGCGGTCGGGTCGCGCTGCTCCCGCGGGACACCCACGGCAGCGCCGAGGGCGCAGCTGCCGCCGCGCGCGACGCGCTCGATCATGGCGCGCGCCTGCTGATCGGCCCGCTCACCGCGCCCGAGGTCGAGGCGGTGAAGCCGCTGGCGGCGGAGCGCGGCATCGCTGTGCTGGCCTTCTCGACCGCCGCGAGCGTCGCGGGGGACGGCGCCTATGTTCTGGGCTTGCTGCCGTCGGAGGAGGTGCGCCGCGTGGTGGGATTCGCGCACCAGAAGGGCACCCAGCGCTTTGCGGTGCTGGCGCCGGAAACCGCCTACGGACGGCTGGTGGCGGAGGCGCTCAAGGCCGAGGCCGCGACCGAGCAGGTGAGCATCGCCCAGACCGTGTTCTTCGACCCGAACGCGATCGATCTTGCGCCCTCGGTCCGGCAGCTCGCCAATTACGCCAGCCACAAAGTAGCCAATGCGCCCGACCCCGCCTCGGAGGAAGCCCAGGCCGCCGGCGACGTCGGCTTCGATGCCGTGCTGCTGCCCGAAGGCGGACAGCAGCTCAAGTTACTGGCGCCGCTGCTGCCTCAGTACGGCATCGACCCCGCCCATGTGCGCTATCTCGGCACTGGGATTTGGGACGGCGATCCCACGCTGGCGGGCGAGCCTGCGCTCGAGGGCGCCTGGTACGCAGCCCCCGATCCGACCGGCCGCGTCGATTTCGAGAAGCGCTTCGCCGCGGTCTACGGCCATGCCCCCCCGCGTCTGGCGACCCTCGCCTATGATGCAACCGCGCTCGCGGCGGCACTCTCGCGCGGCCCCGAGGGCGCGGACTTCTCCGCCGACGCTCT
>DATMMM010000428.1:0-6215 GCA_035569735.1 Allostellaceae bacterium
GATCTGGTCGTACGCCGTGTACGTCGCCCCGCCCGTCTCCGCCAACACCTTCGTGATCGCCGCCGTCAGCGACGTCTTCCCATGGTCCACGTGACCAATCGTCCCGATGTTGCAGTGCGGCTTCGTCCGCTCAAACTTCGCCTTCGCCATGGGTCAGTCTCCCGCTTGGTCCTTATGCTTCTGGGGTTACCACGTCACGCCAGCTTGGCGCGGACTTCGTCCGCCACCGCCTGCGGCACTTGCTCGTAGTGATCGAAATGCATGGTGTACTGCGCGCGCCCCTGGCTCATGGAGCGCAGCGTGTTGACGTAGCCGAACATGTTGGCGAGCGGCACCATGGCATTGATCACCTCGGCGTTGCCGCGCTGATCCTGACCGGTGATCCGGCCGCGCCGGCTGTTCAGGTCGCCGATCACGTCGCCCATATAATCCCGCGGCGTCACTACCTCGACCCGCATGATGGGCTCGAGGAGCTTCGGTCCGGCCTTCTGCATGCCTTCCTTGAAGGCGGCGCGCGCCGCGATCTCGAAGGCGAGCGCGCTCGAGTCCACGTCGTGATAGGCGCCGTCGTAGAGCGACGCCTTGAAGTCGATCACCGGGAAGCCCGCGAGCACGCCACTCTCGATCGAGCCCCTGAGGCCCTTCTCGACACCGGGGATGTATTCCTTGGGCACCGTGCCGCCCGTCACGTCGTTCTCGAATTGGTAGCCCGAGCCCGGCGGCAGCGGCTCGAAGGTGATCTTGACGCGCGCGTATTGGCCGGAGCCGCCGGTCTGCTTCTTGTGGGTGTAGTCGACGTCCGCCTTGCGCGAGATGGTCTCGCGGTAGGCGACCTGCGGCGCGCCGATGTTGGCCTCGACCTTGAACTCGCGCTTCATGCGGTCGACGATGATCTCGAGGTGGAGTTCGCCCATCCCCTTGATGATGGTCTGCCCGCTCTCGTGATCGACCGCGACGCGGAAGGACGGGTCCTCGGTCGCGAGCCGCGCCAGCGCCTGGCCCATCTTCTCCTGGTCCGCCTTGGTCTTGGGCTCGACCGCGATCTCGATGACGGGATCGGGGAACTCCATCTTCTCCAGCACCACGGGATGGGCGGGATCGCAGAGCGTTTCGCCGGTGGTGGTGTTCTTGAGGCCCGCGAGCGCCACGATGTCGCCGGCGCGCGCCTCCTTGATGTCCTCGCGATGGTTCGCATGCATCTGCAGCATGCGGCCGATCCGCTCGCGGTTGTCCTTGACCGAGTTCAGCGCGGAGGAGCCCGCGGTCAGCACGCCCGAATAAATCCGCGCGAAGGTGAGCGAGCCCACGAAGGGATCGGTCATGATCTTGAAGGCGAGGGCCGCGAAGGGCTCGTCGTCCGAGGCTTTGCGCGTGATCGGCTCGTCGGTCCCCATCTTGACGCCCTTGATCGGGGGAACGTCGAGCGGAGACGGCAGGAAGTCGACGACGGCATCGAGCAGCGGCTGCACGCCCTTGTTCTTGAACGCGGCGCCGCAGAGCACCGGCACGAAGGCGTAGGAGATCGTGCCCTTGCGGATGCACTTCTTAAGCGTCTCGGCGTCGGGCTCGGTGCCGGCGAGATAGGCCTCGAGCGCGGCATCGTCCTGCTCGACCGCCGCCTCGACCAGCTTGTGCCGGTAATCGGCCGCCGTCGCGCGAAGCGTGTCGGAGATGTCGACCACGTCGAATTGCGCGCCGAGCGTGTCCTCCGTCCAGCGGATCTCCTTCATGTTGACGAGATCCACCACGCCCACGAAGTCGCTCTCCACGCCGATCGGCAGCTGGCAGACCAGCGGCAGCGCGCCCAGCCGGTCCTTGATCATGTCGACGCAGCGCTCGAAGTTGGCGCCGATGCGGTCCATCTTGTTGACGAAGCAGATCCGCGGCACGCCGTACTTGTCGGCCTGGCGCCAAACCGTCTCGGATTGCGGCTCGACGCCGGCGACCGCGTCGAACACCGTGACCGCGCCGTCGAGCACGCGCAGGCTGCGCTCGACCTCGATGGTGAAGTCAACGTGGCCGGGCGTGTCGATGATGTTGATGCGGTGGTCGTGCCAGAAGCAGGTGGTGGCGGCGGAGGTGATGGTGATGCCGCGCTCCTGCTCCTGCTCCATCCAGTCCATCGTGGCAGCACCCTCGTGGACCTCGCCGATCTTGTAGGTGCGGCCGGTGTAATAGAGGACGCGCTCGGTCGTCGTGGTCTTGCCGGCATCGATGTGGGCCATGATGCCGATGTTGCGATATCGCTCGAGGGGTGTGGTGCGGGGCATGGGAAACTCCGGAGGGCGCGAACCTGGGCCTTACCAGCGGTAGTGAGAGAAGGCCTTGTTCGCGTCGGCCATACGATGGGTGTCCTCCCGCTTCTTCACGGCGGTGCCGCGGTTGTTCGCGGCATCAAGCAGTTCCCCCGACAGTCTTTCTTGCATGGTGTGCTCCGAGCGGGAGCGCGCGGCGCCGATGAGCCAGCGGATCGCCAGCGCCTGGCCGCGCTCTGGGCGCACTTCGACCGGCACCTGGTATGTTGCACCGCCGACGCGGCGCGAGCGCACCTCGACCGCGGGCCGAACGTTGGTGAGCGCGTCGTGGAAGATCCGGATCGGATCCTGGCCCGAGCGCTTGGAGATCCGCTCGAAGGCGCCGTAGACGATGGTCTCGGTCACCGATTTCTTGCCCTGGTACATTAGGCAGTTCATGAATTTGGTCACCACGGGGTCCGCGAACTTGGCGTCCGGCAGCACTTCCCGCTTGACCGCGGCGCGACGACGCGACATGGGCTTCCCCTTCCCTTACTTCGGCCGCTTGGCGCCGTATTTCGAGCGCCGCTGGTGCCGGTCCTTGACGCCTTGGGTGTCGAGGGTGCCGCGGATGATGTGATAGCGCACGCCCGGCAGGTCCTTCACGCGCCCGCCGCGGATCATCACCACCGAGTGCTCCTGCAGATTGTGCCCGATGCCGGGGATGTAGCTCGTCACCTCGAAGCCGTTGGTGAGCCGCACGCGCGCGACCTTGCGCAGCGCCGAGTTCGGCTTCTTCGGCGTCGTGATGTAGACGCGCGTGCACACGCCGCGCTTCTGCGGGCTCTGCTGCAGCGCCGGCACCTTGTTGCGCGCGGCTTGCGGCCGGCGGGCCCGGCGGATGAGCTGGTTGATCGTCGGCATCGATCGCGACCTCGTTCAAGCAGCAACGCCGCGCGACGTGCCCTTTGCACCGCCGCCACGGTTTGCTGGGAATGATCCCCAAAATAATGCGCCGTCTTACAAAGGCGCCGGGCCACCGACGTCGATTACTGGGCTGCGTCTAGGATGACCTGCTACCGCCAGCCCTCTTCAAGAGTGCGCGGATACTAGTGAGCGACCCCGGAGGCGTCAAGCCGTATCGCGCGCGAAACCCCGGAGATTCCAGGGGAAGTCCGCCGCCGAGCCGCGCTGCCGCTCAGCCCTTGGAGCGCTCGCCGCCCTCGGGCCCATAGAAGCCGACCCAGGTCTCGAGATCGTCGGTGAAATCCTCGAACCGGTGCTCGGCCCCCGCCGCCACGAAGATGAGATCGCCGGGCCCGAAGGGCGTGCGCTCGCCATCCCGGAAGAACTGCCCACGACCGTGGATCACGACATAGACCTCGTCGCGGGTGTGCGGGGTCTGCTCGTCACGCCCGCGTGGCGCGTAGAAGCGGATCTCCAGGCTGCCATGGGTCATCAGCTCCGCCGAGCGCCGTCCGGCCGGGATCGGCGCCGTCCGCCCTTCGGCGAGCGAAATCACGGGCTTGGCACGGCTAGCGGGCATTGCAGTCTCCTCCGGGCGTAATCCAACCGAGGGAAGAGACTAGCGCCCTACCGGAGCCGCCGGGGAGCGCTTTCTTGTCCCCGTGACAAGGGCAGGAAAAAGGGGCCGGACGAGCCGGCCCCTTCGTTCCCATACCCTCGAAACCGAAGATCAGGCGATCTTCTGGTCGGCCTCTAGGGCAGGCGTGCCGGGGCTCTCGGCCGCGGCGAGCGCCGCCAGTTCGCGGTCCCGCTCGGCGGCGAGCTGACGCCAGCGCGCCATGACGCTGCCGGTGCCCGCCGGGATGAGCCGGCCCACGATGACGTTCTCTTTGAGCCCGGCCAGGCCGTCGACCCGGCCCGACACCGCCGCCTCCGTCAGCACGCGCGTCGTCTCCTGGAAGGACGCCGCCGAGATGAAGGAGCTGGTCTGCAGGCTCGCCTTGGTGATGCCCTGCAGCACCGGGTGCGCGACCGCGGGTTTGCCGCCCTCGCGCTCCACCTTGGCGTTCTCCTCCTCGAACTCGGCGCGATCGATCTGCTCGCCAACCAGGAAGGTGCTGTCGCCGCCCTCCTCGATCTCGACCTTCTGCAGCATCTGGCGGACGATCACCTCGATGTGCTTGTCGTTGATGCGCACGCCCTGGAGGCGATAGACCTCCTGGATCTCGTTGATGAGATAGGAGGCGAGCGCCTCGACGCCCAGCACGCGCAGGATGTCGTGCGGCACCGGGTTGCCGTCCATCAGCAGATCGCCCTTGGTGACGAAGTCGCCCTCCTGCACGCTGATGTGCTTGCCCTTGGGGATCAGGTACTCGACGGGCTCCTTGCCCTCCTCGGTGGGCGTCACCACGATGCGGCGCTTCGTCTTGTAGTCCTTGCCGAACTCGACGCGGCCGTCGATCTCGCTGATGATCGCGAAATCCTTGGGCTTGCGCGCCTCGAACAGCTCCGCCACCCGCGGCAGACCGCCGGTGATGTCGCGGGTCTTGGAGGATTCCCGCGGGATGCGCGCCAGCACGTCGCCGGCCTTCACCTCGGCGCCGTTCTCGACCGAGAGGATCGCGTCCACCGACATGAAGTAGCGCGCCTCCAGGCCGTTCGCGAGCGTCATCGGCCGGCCCTGCTTGTCGTGCAGGACGATGCGCGGCTTGAGGTCGCCACCACGCTGCTGCTGCTTCCAGTCGATCACGACCTTGGAGGAGATGCCCGTCGCCTCGTCGACCACTTCGCGCACCGACACGCCCTCGTTCAAGTCGACGTAGCGGGCGATGCCGTCCTTGTCGGTGATGATCGGGATCGTGTAGGGGTCCCACTCCGCGAGCTTCTGGCCTTTCTGAACCTTGGCCTTCTCGTCCGCCAGCAGCCGCGCGCCATAGGGCACGCGGTGCCGCGCGCGCTCGCGGTTCGCCTCGTCGATCAGCACGATCTCGCAGTTCCGCCCCATCACCACCGGCACCTTGGAGGAGTTGATCACGACGTTGCGGTTGCGGATCTTGACCGTGGCGTCGAAGGACGCCTCGACCGAGGACACCTCGGCGCCGCGCTGCACGGCGCCGCCGATGTGGAAGGTGCGCATGGTGAGCTGCGTGCCGGGCTCGCCGATCGACTGCGCCGCGATCACGCCCACGGCCTCGCCGATGTTCACCATGGTGCCGCGGGCGAGGTCGCGCCCGTAGCACTTGCCGCAGACGCCGAAGCGGTTCTCGCAGGTCAGCACCGAGCGGATCGACACGCTGTCGATGCCCGAGCGCTCGATCCGCTCGATCGCCTCCTCGTCCACGAGGTCGCCGGCCTTGACCAGCAGGTCGCCGCTCACGGGATCGACTATATCGAGGGCCGCGGAGCGGCCGAGGATGCGGTCGGAGAGCGGCGAGATCACCTCGCCGCCGTCCACGACGGCGCGCATGGTGAGGCCGCGGGTGGTGCCGCAGTCCTCCTCGGTGATGATCGCGTCCTGCGCCACGTCGACGAGCCGCCGCGTCAGATAGCCGGAATTGGCGGTCTTGAGCGCGGTGTCGGCGAGGCCCTTGCGCGCGCCGTGCGTCGAGTTGAAGTACTCGAGCACGGTCAGGCCTTCCTTGAAGTTCGAGATGATCGGCGTCTCGATGATCTCGCCCGAGGGCTTGGCCATCAATCCGCGCATGCCCGCGAGCTGCTTGATCTGCGCCGCCGAGCCGCGGGCGCCGGAGTCCGACATCATCCAAACGGAGTTGATGGGCTCGCCGGGCTTCATCGCCTTGATGACTTTCATCATCTCGTCGGCGACCCGCTCGGTGCAGCTCGACCACACGTCGACCACCTTGTTGTACTTCTCGCCCTGGGTGATCAGGCCGTCGAGGTATTGCTGCTCGTACTCCTTCACCTTCTCCTGGGCGGTGGCGACGAGCTTCTCCTTGGCGGCCGGGATGATCAGGTCATCCTTGCCGAAGGAGATGCCGGCGCGGCAGGCATGGG
>DATMMM010000429.1:0-26904 GCA_035569735.1 Allostellaceae bacterium
GCCATAGGTGAAGCGCGTGCTGGGCCGCTGCCGCGCGAGGGCACTCGCCGCCCACGCGATCAGCAAGGCCGCGACGTCGCTGAGGTTGTGCCCGGCATCGGCCAGCAAGGCCACGGAATGCCCGATCAGGCCGTAGGTTCCCTCGACGATGACGAAGGCGGCGTTGAGCAGCGTTGCCACCGCGAAGGCGGTGTCGTGGCTGCCGGGCCCGTGAGCGTGGTTGTGCGCGTGCTCATGAGAATGCATGGCATGGGATTGTGGCGCGGCTGGCCGCGCCGGGGCAAGGGCGCGGGAGTGACCAGCGCGTGAACGCTTTGTCCCGCGTCCGATCAGAGGGCGGGCCGGAGCTACCGCTGAGGCGGCGGCGGGATCGTGCTTACGAAGCTCAGGCGTGCCGAGTGGCGCTCGTAGTAGGCAGCGAGGTGCGTGGCACCGGCGATCGCCGCCGCGCCTTCCGGGAATTGCCGGATCAATTAATTTAACCGTATTGTTGACTGTCAACCGATTGCTTGCTTGTGGGCGAGCGCCTGCCACGGCAAATCGCGCTCGCGGGGACGCCGGATTGACCCGCTCTTAGCTCTAGCCGCGGCTTTACGGGCGCCGCCAGTCCCGGGAGAATGCCGCACGAGCACCGCGACGGAGGCCGATATGCCGGGAAAGCTGCTCTATAGCGTGATCACGCCGCACTCGCCGCGCATGGCCGTGGAGGGTACCGCCCCGGCTTTCCTCAAGGGCGTGATCGAAGGCTCGCACGCGCTCGGCGCCACGCTGCGGGCGGCAAAGCCCGACCTGCTGATCGTGCATTCGACGCACTGGGTCTGCTCCTTCCAGTGGTACATCACCTGCCACGAGCGGCATCACGGTCACTGCGTTGCCGACGAGGCGCCCGACCTGATCCCGGGCCTGCCCTACGACCGGCCCGGCGATCCCGTTTTCGCGGAGGCCCTGGTGCAGCGGCTGCAAAGCGCCAAGGTGCCGTCCGGCCGCAACACCAGCCCCCACTATCACTGGGATTACGGCTCTTACGTGCCGCTCCACTACCTCGACCCCGAGGAGAAGATCCCGGCCGTGCTGGTGGGCACCTGCCTGATGTCGGATCTCGACGAATCCCTGCGGGTGGGCGGCCTCATCCGCCAGACCGTCGAGGAGACCGGCCGCCGCGCTGTCTTCATCTCCAGCACCTCGCTCGCCCATCGCATCATCCGCGGTCCCGATAGCTGGCCACCGCCGGAGCACATGGAGCACGACAGCCGTTTCATCGAGATGATCCGGAAGGGCGAGATCAAGGCCGCCAAGCGCTGGTTGCCCGACTATGCCAAGGCCGTGGTGGCGGAGATGGGCGGGCGCAACATCGCGACCATGCTGGGCACCATCGACGACGCCAATCCGCGGCTCGTCGGTGCAAGCTACGGGGCTTACGGACAATCCTCTGCCAGCGGCAACATCAGCTTATCGGTCCAGGAAGCGGCTTGAGCGGTTCTACTTCGACTGCTTGCATGCGACCCGCGTATAGGCGCCGGTCTCGGGGTTCTCGTAAGCGAGCGAGAAGGCCAGCACCGCGCACACGCTCCGCGGCGCCTGGGTCGTGACCTTGACCGGTTCGGTCGTCGCTTCCTCGCGCCGCACCGCCTTCATATGCGCCATGCCGTCGCCGGGCACGGGGATGAAGGGCAACGCCAGACCTGCGACGATCGTCGTCGCGACCAAGCGCTCACGCCAGTTTAGGGGCTCTCGAGAGGGACGCGCGCGGATCATGGGGCCCTCCGCCGCCATGGGGATGCGGTCGCCTCGCGGCTCCCGCAGGGGGTGCTGTGGTGTAGATATGACCTAAAAGTGCCAGCGCATCCCCGCGCGGGGTGTCAAGGTTAGGGCCGGCGGTGCTCGACGGACAGCTGTGGCTTGCTATTAAGGGTCTGAAACACCACGCAGTATCGCTCGGTCAGCTTGAGCAAAGTCGCCAGCTGGTCGGGGCTCGCATCCGTGTCGAGGTCGAAGCGCAGGCGGATCGCGCGAAACCCCACGGGCGCGTCTTTTGACACTCCAAGGGTGCCGCGGAAATCGAGGTCGCCTTCGGCGCTCACGCTGCCGCGCTTGAGCTTGATGTCGAGCGCGGTCGCGACCGCCTTGAGGGTGACGCCGGCACAGGCGACCAGCGCCTCCAAGAGCATGTCGCCGGAGCAGGTGGCGATGCCGTCGCCGCCGGTCGCGGGGTGCAAACCGGCCTCGACCAAGGCGCGGCCTGTCTCGACCTTGCAGGTGAGGGTCTCGTCACCGATCTCGCCCTTTGCCTTCAAGGTGACCACGGCCGCTTCGGGCGTCTCGCGGTAGCGCTGCTTGAGCGGTGCCTGTAGCGCCCGCAGGTCATCGCCTCGCATCATGGTCAACCTCACGTCCGACACCGGGCCGATCGGAAGCCGCCACCGAGGGCGGCACCGATCCGCCGAGACCATGAATGAGTGATCGCTATGCGGCAAGGGCTTTGCCCGGCCCGGTGCGCGAGTCGCTCGGTCAGCGCTGGCGTCACTTGGATGAGCGAGGGTTGGCCGGAATTACTGCGATTGTTTTCATAAAATACATCGAGCTCTCTCCTTAACTTTGCGTTCAGGGACGGCGGAGCACCATTTGCCGGTTGGAAGAACCAGGAGATCCAGCATGCTTCGATTTCTCAGGAAAGTGTGGGAAGACCGCTCGGGTCCCACGGCGATCGAGTACGGCCTGATTGCCGCGCTGATCGCCGTGGTGACCATCGCGGGCCTAACCTCGATCGGAACCGCCCTGAACGCCACGGACAACATGATCGCGACGACCGTCGGGTCCTGATGCGGTGAGCGGTCGTCTGTGAGGAGGCGTTGCCTGGCACCGCTCCCTCCCAGGCGGCCTCGGCGATTGACAAGGACGCGTGGTCCCTCCTATGGTCCGCCCCTCGCGCGGGTCTGGGTGGGCCCGCGCGCTTTGTCATCGAGAGCGCCTGCTATGAAGATCGCCAATTCACTGAAGTCACTGAAGAAGCGCGACAAGAACTGCCGCATCGTGCGCCGCAAGGGCCGCGTCTACGTCATCAACAAGAAGAACCCGCGCTACAAGGCCCGCCAGGGCTGACGCGCGTCTCGGCCTGCTGGCCGCCTGAAAGGACCGCGCCCCGAGGCGCGGTTTTTTTGTTGGCACGGCTGGGAGCGAAGGCCTAGATAGGCCTCATGCGCATGCCCGAGCCTGACACCGGAGTGATTGCGCGGCGCGCCGAGATTGCCGCTGCGCTCCGGGAAATCGTGCCCGGCGAAGGCGTCATCTCCGAGGAAGACGCGCGGCGGCCTTACGAGAGCGACGGCCTCACCGCCTATCGGACCCTGCCGCTGCTGGTCGTGCTGCCGTCCACCACTGAGCAGGTGGCGCGCGTGCTGCGCTTTTGCCGCGACCACAAGATCAAGGTGGTGCCGCGCGGCGCGGGTACCTCGCTCTCCGGCGGCGCGCTGCCGCTCGCCGACGGCATCGTCCTCGGCATGGCCAAGTTCAACCGGGTGCTCGAGGTCGATTTCGCCAATCGCTGCGTGGTGGCGCAGCCGGGCGTCACCAATCTCGGCGTGACGCTCGCGGTCCAGCACGCCGGCTTCTATTACGCCCCCGATCCCTCGAGCCAGATCGCTTGCACGATCGGCGGCAATGTGGCCGAGAATTCCGGCGGCGTGCATTGTCTCAAATACGGCCTCACCACCAACAATGTGCTCGGGGTCGAGCTCGTCACCATCGATGGCGAGATCATCCGTCTCGGCGGCAAGCACCTGGATTCCGAGGGCTACGATCTCCTGGGCGTGATGGTGGGCTCGGAGGGGCTGCTCGGGGTGGTGACCGAGGTCACGGTCCGCATCCTGCCCAAGCCCACCACGGCGCGTGCCGTGCTCATCGGCTTTCCCAGCAACGAGAGCGCCGGCAATTGCGTCGCCGCCATCATCGCCGCCGGCATCATCCCGGGCGGCATGGAGATGATGGACAAGCCCGCGATCCACGCAGCCGAGGACTTCGTGCATGTGGGATATCCGCTGGACGTCGAGGCCCTGCTGATCGTCGAGCTCGACGGACCGAAGGCGGAGGTGGATCACCTCATCGGGCGCGTCGAGGCGATTGCGCGCCAGCACCGGGCCATGTCGCTCAAGGTGAGCGAGAGCGAGCAGGAGCGGCTCGCCTTCTGGGCCGGGCGCAAGGCGGCATTCCCCGCCGTCGGCCGCATCTCGCCGGATTACTACTGCGTCGACGGCACCATCCCGAGGAAGCGGCTCCCCGAGGTGCTGACGGGCATGGCGCGTCTTGCCGAGAAGCATCGGCTCCGCGTCGCGAACGTATTCCATGCCGGAGACGGCAACCTGCACCCGCTCATCCTCTACGACGCCAACAAGGAGGGCGAGCTCGAGCGCGCGGAGGCGTTGGGCGCCGATATCCTGCGGCTCTGCGTCGAGGTCGGCGGCGTGCTCACCGGCGAGCACGGCGTCGGGGTCGAGAAGCGCGACCTCATGGACACCATGTTCAACCCGGCTGATCTCGATCACCAGATGCGGCTCAAATGCGCCTTCGATCCAGAGGGTCTGCTCAATCCCGGCAAGGTGTTTCCACAGCTCCATCGCTGTGCCGAGCTTGGCCGCGTGCACGTGCACGGCGGAAAGCTCGCATTCCCCGACATTCCGCGCTTCTGAGCCGCCGCGATCATGCCGCGCTTTCGGCCCAAGGACGCGCGGGAGCTGGCGAAGCTGGTCTCCTGGGCCGCGGGCGATGGCGAGGGGCTCGAGGTCATCGCGGGCGGCACCAAGCGCGGCCTCGGGCGCCCGGTCGAGGCTCCGCATCAGCTCGACATCACGGCTTTTGCGGGCATCGAAGCCTACGAGCCCGAGGAACTCATCCTCACCGCCAAGCCGGCGACGCCGCTCGCTGAGATCGAGACCATGCTGGGGCGGGCCGAGCAGATGCTTACCTTCGAGCCCGGAGATTGGGGGCCGCTGCTGGGCGAAGCCGCCGGGCGCCAGAGTTTGGGCGGCATGCTCGCCTGCAATCTCGCGGGGCCGCGGCGCATCAAGCAAGGTGCGGCGCGCGATCACCTGCTGGGATTTCACGCCGTGAGCGGCCGCGGCGAGGAGTTCAAAGCCGGCGGCCGCGTGGTGAAGAACGTCACCGGCTACGATCTCTCGAAGCTCATGGCGGGATCCTACGGCACGCTCGCCGTGCTGACCGAAGTCACCGTCAAGGTGCTGCCGAGGCCCGAGGCCACGGGAACCCTGGTGCTCTGGGGCCTCGACGAGCAGCGCGCGGTGGCTGCGATGACCCAGGCGCTCAACAGCCCGCATGAGGTCAGCGGCGCCGCGCACCTGCCAAGCGCGAGCGTCGCCGCGGTGCTTCCGGGCGCCGGCCGGGCCGCGACACTCATCCGCCTGGAGGGGCCGCGGCCGTCGGTGGAGGCGCGCGCGGCGGCGCTGCGGCAGGAGCTCCGCGATTTCGGCACGGCGGAGCAGCTCCTCGATGAGGCCGGAGCCCGACCGTGGCGCGCGCTCGCTGATGTCAGCCCGTTCGTGGCCGAGCCGGAGCGGGTGGTCTGGCGCATTTCGGTTGCGCCGCAAAGCGGCCCGACCGTCGCGGCCGCCATTGCCGGGGCGCTCGACGCGCGGATCTTCTTCGACTGGGGCGGCGGCCTCCTGTGGTGCGCGGTGCCGGGCGCAGAGGCGGATGGCGGCTCCACGATCGTGCGCGCCGCGGCCAAGGCGGCGGGAGGTCATGCGACCCTGGTTCGAGCGAGCGCGGAGCTGCGCGGGCGACTCCCGGTCTTCGAGCCGCAGCCGCCCGCGCTCGAGGCGCTGAGCCGGCGGATCAAGGAAAGCTTCGACCCCCGGCGCATCCTCAATCCCGGCCGCATGTACCGCGACCTCTGATCTCCGCATGCAGACGCATTTCACTCTGGCCCAGCTCGCCGACCCCGAGATCCGCGACGCGGACACAATCCTGCGCGCTTGCGTGCATTGCGGCTTCTGCACGGCGACCTGCCCGACTTATGTGCTGCTCGGCGACGAGCTCGACGGTCCCCGCGGGCGCATTTACCTGATCAAGGAGATGCTGGAGCACGACCGGCCCGCGACTCCGACGGTGGTGAAGCACATCGATCGTTGCCTCTCCTGCCTCGCCTGCATGACCACCTGTCCCTCCGGCGTCAATTACATGCACCTCGTGGATCATGGGCGGCGGCACATCGCGCGCACCTATCGCCGGCCGCTGATCGATCGCTGGACGCGCTGGGCTCTTGCGACGGTCCTGCCGAGGCCCGGCTTGTTCCGGTTGGCGCTGCTCGCTGCGCGGCTCGCGGAGCCCGTTCGCGCGCTGCTGCCCGCGCGGCTGCAGGCGGTGCTGAAGCTCGTGCCGCGCTCGGTCGGTCGGTCAGGGGCGATCGACCCGCAGGTGTTCCCGGCAGACGGTACCCGGCGGATGCGCGTCGCGATGCTCGCGGGTTGCGTGCAGCAGGTGATCGACGCCGGCATCAATCAGGCGACCATAAGACTGCTCCGGCGACACGGGGCGGAGGTGGTCGTGGTGCCGGGTGTCGGCTGCTGCGGAGCGCTTGGCCATCACCTCGGCGAGGATGTCCTCGACCGCGTGCGGGCCAACGTCGACGCCTGGACCGCCGAGCTCGGGCGCGGCCTCGACGCGATCGTCATCAACGCCTCCGGTTGCGGGACCATGGTGAAGGACTATGGCTTCCTGCTGCGCACGGATCCTGCCTACGCCGAGAAGGCGGCCCGCATCTCGACGCTCGCCAGGGATGTGAGCGAAGTCGTAGAGGTGCTCGGGTTGCAGGCGGGCGCGCTTCCCGCCCGGCCGCGCGTCGCCTACCACTCCGCCTGCTCGCTCCAGCACGGTCAGAAGATCCACGCCGGCCCCAAGGACCTGCTCCAGGCCGCGGGCTTCGATGTCGTGGACGTACCGGAAGGGCACCTCTGTTGCGGCTCCGCCGGCACCTACAACATGCTGCAGCCCGAGCTCGCCGACGCGCTCAGGGAGCGCAAGCTCCGCAACATCGCCAGCGTTCGGCCGGAGATCGTCGCCGCGGGCAATATCGGCTGCATCACCCAGCTCGCGACGGGAGCGGGCGTTCCGGTCGTGCATACGGTCGAGCTCCTGGATTGGGCGACCGGCGGGCCCAGGCCCGAGGCGATCGAGCGAGCCGAGCTTAAGCGCTGATCGAGACTAGCGGCCTCGCTACCGGAGCCATCGAGCACTTGGCGATCCCCGCGCGCCGGCGGACTCGCCGCGTCTAAACTAGACGCATTTGGAAAGCGCGTAGCGGTTTATTCTGAGGGTGACGGTGCACCCGCTTGTTTCACGTGCAGCACTGGCAAACCGATGCGGGCGCCAATGGCGGCGCCATGCGCTCGCTTGTGCCCGGGGCTAGGTCGTGAACTCATAAACGCCAGGAATCCCGGTCCCGGATTTCCGGTATAAGAAGCGAAGCGGACCCAGAGGTGAAGGCTCCCCTACTTCGTACTTTGACCCAAAGCGGAAATTGCCAGGCACCGCCATGCATGTCGTAGCTCAATCCATCGACCTCTTCTCCTCCACCGTCACCCTCGTCGCGGTGTAACGAATCAGATACCGAGGTAAGAATCGGAGTTTGGGTCTCCTGAGGGAACACTATCGTTTGCCCAGATCATCGATCGACATCGATGGTCCTCGCGAACAAAGTGATAGGAACCCAAAATGAGCAAGACAGAAGACAACAAGGCCGTCGTCGGACGGTGGTTTACTGAATTCTGGGGCGAGAAATGCAACTTGTCCGTCGTCGATGCCATCGCCGCTCCGGAAATGCTGCTGAAGTACTCGCTTCACGAACCGCGCCGCGGTCATGCCGACATCAAGGCCTTCATGACCGACTTCCGTGCCGCGTTCCCAGACCTCAAATTCTGGGGCACTGCGGACCTAATCGCCGAAGGTGACTATGTTGTCGGCCAGTGGGAAGGCGGCGGAACCCACACCGGGCCAGCCTTCAGCGACTTCCTCATCGGGTCGTTGCCCGCCAAGACCGGCCGGAAAATGCACTTCACCGGAACCACGATATTGCGTCTCAAGGACGGCAAAATCGTCGAGGAAATCGGCCTCGACGATGGCGTCACGGCGCTCACCCAACTCGGCCTGATCGAGGCCGTTTGATTGAAGTCGGGCGTCGTTCAGTTGTCTCGGACGGCGGATCCTCTTCAATCAAAGAGGCTCGCACCTTCCGGTGCGAGCCTTACTTATTTCTGCCGCAAGCCGTGCGAGTGTCGTCGGTCTCCGGTGGATCTTCTCAAATAACGAAATTTCGCAGCAAAAAACGGAGCGCCGCGGGCCTGCGATTTCTGGGACCCTATTTAAGGCGCCGCTCCGGCAAGAGATCCCGCTCGCTGCACGGGCATGACCGCACACGGTCCACAACCGCCCAAGAATCGATTGGTCGAGCGATTGCCCAACCCCCCCATAAGCGATTGTTTTCGCAAGGGTCGGACGCAATCGAATTTGAAGGCAAGAGTCGGGGTGTGTCAGGCCCATCCTGGCCGGCATGATCGCTCCACATCACATCTGA
This sequence comes from Allostellaceae bacterium, assembly GCA_035569735.1. Classification (GTDB taxonomy): domain Bacteria; phylum Pseudomonadota; class Alphaproteobacteria; order ATCC43930; family CGMCC-115725; genus DASZHJ01. The sequence continues at coordinate 8,582 of DATMMM010000429.1, forward strand.
CGGAATGGTTCGACATGATTACGAAGCTCGAAAAGCAGCAGAAATTCGCTCAGCCAACGGTAGCCGATGACCCGCGGTGGGCCCGGATCGTCGCCCGCGACCGAACTTCGGACGGACACCTCTGGTATTCAGTAGTAACGACCGGTGTGTATTGCCGGCTTTCATGTCCGTCGCGGACCGCGAACCCCAAGAACGTTCAAATTCACGACACGCTAGAAGCCGCAAAAGCGACTGGCTTCCGCCCGTGCAAGCGCTGCAATCCAGACGGCGATTCTATCGAAGCCGAGAATGCTGCGATCGTTACGAAAGCGTGTCGCCTGATCGAGGAGAGCGAGGAAGAGCCGTCCCTGAACGATCTGGCCGAGGCCGTCGATCGCAGCGCCAGTTATTTCCATCGCATATTCAAGGCGACTACGGGGCTGACGCCGAAGGGTTATGCCTCGGCTCACCGCGCGGCAAAGGTCCGGCAAGGCTTGGAGCGCGGCGACAGCATCACCGAGGCGATCTACGACGCCGGCTTCAATTCGAGCGGACGTTTCTATGAGAAATCCACCGACATGCTGGGAATGAGACCGAGCCAATACCGCTCTGGCGGAGCGAACGAGGAGATTCGGTTCGCTGTCGGCGAAACGTCGCTTGGCGCAATTCTGGTTGCCTCGAGCAAGAAGGGTGTGGCGTCAATTCTTCTCGGCGACGACCCCGACGAGCTGGTCCGCAATCTTCAGGATCGTTTCCCCAAGGCTCATCTGATTGGGGCCGACGAAGACTACGAGGCCGTCGTGGCGCGCGTCGTCGGCTTTGTCGAAGCGCCGGCCCTCGGTCTCGAACTGCCGCTGGACGTGCGCGGCACTGCTTTTCAGCAGCGGGTTTGGCACGCCCTTCAAGATACCCCGGTCGGCCAGACGATCTCCTATGCGGAGATCGCTCGCCGGATCGGAGCACCCAAGGCAGTCCGAGCCGTCGCTGGCGCCTGCGCCGCAAACAATCTCGCCGTCGCGATCCCGTGCCACCGAGTGGTGAAGAAAGATGGTTCGCCGTCAGGCTATGCCTGGGGCGTGGAACGCAAGCGCGTGCTGCTCAATCGGGAAGCAGCCAGGGGGCATTGACAGAGCAGCCACGGCCTATTGGCAGCGGCCTATCTCAACAAACTGCACCGGCCATCGCATCGCGCCGGCTTGCTCTACGGAGCGCCTCGGAATTCACGACCCGTCCATTTCGCGCGGGCTATCGGCCGGTGCTCCACTCAACACTCGAAACTTCATGACAGAGTTCACATCATCATGAACATCCTGCTTGTCGAAGACGAACCCCTAAATCAGCCATGTGAAGTGATGGCCGAAAGGGCTGCGTTGATACGCCCGCGGGATCAAGAATCGAGCCTTCTTGAGACCACTCGCCTAGAAGCTCTCTGTGATGGGGTTTTTGCCATCATCATTACCCTGCTTGTCCTTGAGATTCATCGTCCCAGAGCGGCACCAGGGAAATTGGCGGAAGAACTCTTGGCTGAATGGCCCTCCTACCTCTCTTACGCGGTTGCTTTCCTCTACGTGGGAGTCGTATGGCTCAATCATCACTATCTGTTTGAACGCCTCTGCAAAGTGGATTTGCCCCTAAATTGGATTAATCTCGGTGTTCTCGGTACAGCGGCGCTGATTCCGTTTCCGACCGGCGTATTGGCGAGCGCCTTCCGGGACGGCAATCTCATGGATCAAAAAGCTGCAGTGGTCCTTTACGCCTTGATCGCCGGGCTGATGTCAGCAGCCTGGTTGCCGTTGTTTCGGCACCTGCACCGCCATCCGAATCTCGTGAAAGCGAATGTGGCACCGGACATGTTCGCCACCCAACTGATACGGCCGGCGATGGGCGTCCTCCTCTATGTCGTGGCTGCGGTGCTCGGATGGTTTGTGCATCCCGTCATCGCAGTTGCGATCTTCATTTTCATGGTTGCGTACTATGCCTGGACGAGTCAGGGGATCCGCAGCCACCGCCGAAGAGCTATCTTGCCGACGGTCTGTTCATGAGTGACCTCTCTAGCGCCGTCGAATCGTCTGGTCCGCCACCTGAATCCATGGCCGAAGGCGCTCTCTTACTGCGCGGAAAGGCTCTCTTGTTTCAGAGGGATGTTCTGGCTGCACTCCAAGCCATCACCGCCCAGGCGCCGTTCCGGCAGATGACGACACCGGGTGGTTACGTCATGTCGGTGGCAATGACGAATTGCGGGACGGCCGGCTGGGTCACTGACCGAGCCGGCTATCGGTACGACCGCAATGATCCGGAAAGCGGCCAGCCGTGGCCGGCGCTGCCACTCTGCTTTCTTGATCTCGCCATCACTGCGGCCACCGAAGCGGGCTATTCCAACTTCGTACCGGACGCCTGCCTGATCAACCGCTATGAGCCCGGCGCCCGCCTGTCGCTGCATCAGGACAAGAACGAGCGCGATTTCTCCAACCCGATTGTGTCGGTGTCGCTGGGCCTGCCAACCACATTCCAGTTCGGCGGCCTAAGGCGCACCGACCCCGTGCATAAGTTCGCACTGCGGCATGGTGACGTCGCAGTCTGGGGCGGTCCATCGCGCCTCCGCTACCACGGCGTGCCGGCGTTGAGGAACGGCGAACACGAAACGCTCGGTCGCATGCGGATCAATTTGACATTCCGGAGCGCACTATAGATGACCTGGACCGCATCTAATCAGGATGCCTAACCACCAAACGCCGAACCCGGGAAAGCTTCGGAGACCACATCAACACCCGAGAGCATCGGGCCGCCTGCATTACGATCCGGGGAAGGCGCTTGTAATGGCCGATACCGACGCACCGTCTGGCCCTCTCAGTGCTCCGCTCTACCCACGCCCGGTCGGGATCGCCAACGACAGGGTGGGCTTTGATATCGGCGCCGCTCGATTGACACCGAGCGGCAGGCTTCATGGAAACCCCACCCAGGGCGATTTTGGCAGATATGCTTTCTCTCGTATAAGGAGGGCGCGCCTTATACGCTCCCCCCAGCGGTATTGCGGTCCCACACCATCCGCTTCCTCGACACGATGGCAAGGAACAGCCACGGCAATGGTGTTCTTGGCGCAGACGTCTGCGACGTAACGCGCGGACTCTGAAGAGGCACCAATCATTCTGGCGATCTCTGCATGACTTACCGTCTTGCCGGCGCAAATTGTCCTGATGGCCGCCCGTGTGAGTTGCTCAAAGTCTCCCCCCGCTGTGTCGAGCGGAAGCTGAAATTCCGACTCCGGGTGCTCAATCAAGTAACCGACTGCACCGATAACGTTGCCGTATTCGTCGCCCCCACCTACGCAGGTCGCGTCGGGAAACTCGCGCCTTAATTCTTCGAAGAGAACATCCTTGGTATCGCCAAAAAGAATGGCGCGGATCCCCTTGTCGCTGCTGGCGACAAGAAATTTTCCAAGAGAGCTGTTGCCCGTGCCAAAGGTTAGCACGTCGGTTTTACCTTTCTCTTCCATGAACCACCTGCGCGATTTCGAGTTAGCTAGTCTAGAGCGCGATCGGATATCGGTGTACTTCGGACACTCACTCTGACACTCCGTCCTTGCGCCCAACTGTTCTCCTCGAGATCTTTATTGAGGCGCGCGCATCGAGGCACTCCGCTTCGTGCTTCTGAATTGATCGCGCGTCGCGCGCGGACGCCCTCGTTCAACGTGGCGGTATTGGGGCGGCGAACTCAGGCGTGGAATAGTTCTTCGTCTCCTCTGAGGAGGCATTAGCTTGGTCGCCCTCTACCCGGCTCCGGGAGCGTTCCAGCAGCCTAAGCAACTCGGGACGCAAGCCCTCGCCGCGCTGAGCAGCGAGGTCGTGCAGAGCGAGAAAAGTCGACATCATCGACCGGACTCCCATAGCGTTCTCGATCCGCATAAGTTACGCGGTACGCCAAGCACGGCACTCCGTTTCTCACTTTCGAATTGATGTCGCCCCTGGTGGGACTGCCAAACGACCACAACGATGTTGCCGGGGGCTATTTGCTGGTGGGAAAGAACCCAAACCAGACACTAAGCCTTCTTCAGGATAAGCCACCGGCGATGACCCGCTTGGCGGCCGCCAGCGAACACAAGGCATCCCTCAAAGCACCGCAACCGGTCGCGCCAGCAGTCCAATCGATATCATGAGCCGCTCTCTGCAATCGCGGGCCCACCTGAGCGCGGTCAACCTGCAACCGCGTGATCGACGTTCACGATGGCCCACAGTGCCTAGCAGGCGTGCTCAGAATTTCCGCTTATGGCACGTCTCGGAAGAGCCACATGCATCGAAAGAAGGGCCGCCTACGGTTCCAAAGCCGACCTCTGCCAAGCGGCGGCAAGGCGCGTTTATGAGTTCATGACCTAGTCTAAGGGCTCAGCCGGGTTGACCCTGCCCGTTGCCGCCATATTCGATCGCGAGCGCTGACAGCACGGCGATGAGCGGCAGGACGGCCAGCACCTCCAGATGGCGCGAGGCCAACGCCCCCGCGAGCGTCGCTCCCACGATATAGATCGCGAACAGGCCGATCATCCGCTTGGTATCGAACGACAGCGGTGCCCGCCGCGCGACCGCATCCGTCGCGGCCATGACGATGTTCGTGAGCGTGGTCGTGAACACGACGGTCGGAATGCCCGGCACGTTGATCCGGCGTGCGGCCACGGCCTGAATCCCCATGCCCGTGGCCGAGAGCGCGATCAGGAAGTAGACAGCCGCGCCCGCGGCCGGATGCTCGAAGGCGAACCAGAGCGCGCAGAAAGCGCCGAGGCAGAGGGCCTCCAGACCCAACAGGCCCATGAGCCCGACCCGATGGCTCGCTCTCCTCGACAAGAGCGTGCCGCACGCCACGCCCAGAACGAAGCCGGCGAGCGCGGCTGCCGGATGAGAGGCGGTGAGTATCTGCCCTTGCCCCGCGGCGATGCCGAGCAACGCGGTATTGCCGGTCATTCCGGAGGCGAACACGTTGGTGAGCGCGAGGAAACTCAGCACGTCCATGATGCTGGACACGAAAGTCAGCAGCGCCAGGGTCAGGTCCATCCGGACCAAGCGCCGTTTGGATGAGGTCGCGTCCGCCATGGCATCGCCTCGGAAGCTGGAGGGAAAGATACCGGCCGGGAGGCTGGTGCTCCCGCCCGCCCGACGTCAGCTCTTGCTGCCGATGAGCTTCGGCAGAACGAACGAGACCAGGAGCACCGCGAGCCCCAGCAGACTGGGCAGCAGCCAGTTGGCGCTCCCGGAGAGCGCCTCGTTGCCGGCGGCGCCGAATTCGACGTAGGCCAGCGTCATCGGGAGCTGCCCGACGAGACTCCCCCAGATATAGCTCGAGAGCGATAGACGCGTGAGCCCCAGCCCGTAATTCGTGACGGGGTGCGGGATCACCGGAATGAGCCGGATCATCGCCACGGCGCGCCAGCCACCGGCCTCCGCCTTGACCAGCAGCGGCCCGAGCTTCGGCAGTCTCTCCGGCTCGACCAGGCCGCCGTTCACGTAGCGGGCGAGCAGGAATCCCGCCAGCGAGCCGAGCGTGCTCCCGACCGTCGCCCAGGCGATGCCGCCGAGGCTGCCGAACAGCAGCCCCGCGACCACCGCCAGCAGGGTGCGCGGCACGAAGAGCAAGCTCGCGGCGACGTGACCCAGCACGAAGATCGCGGGCGCCAACGGTGTCCCGCCGATCGCGGACTTGATCTCCACCGGGTTGAGCGCGCTGCGGTGAGTGAGAACCAGCGCCATCCCCAGCAGGACGAGTCCCGCGACAAGGACGCGGCCGGTCGTCCGCAGGGCCGATAGGGGCGACGGCGCAGCCTCGGGCGTCATGGAATGGGCGGCTCTTCGAGGACGACCGGGGTCTTCGCGCGCCGCATCAGCCACATGACGCCGAGGAGGTCGGCGATACCCACCCAAAGCCGGTCGAAGACGCCGTAGTTCGACTGGCCGCGCTCGCGCGGCCGGTGGTTCACCGGCACCGAGATGACCGTGCCGCCCTGGCGCATGGCCAAAGCCGGCAGGAAGCGGTGCATGTGATCGAAGCGCGGCAGCTCAAGGAAGAAATCGCGCCGGAACAGTTTCAGCCCGCAGCCGGTATCGGGGGTGCCGTCGCCCAGCAGCGCCCGACGGATCGCGTTCGCCCCGCGCGAGGCCGCGCGCTTAGACCAGGTGTCGCGGCGCTTCTGGCGCTGGCCCGCCACCATCAGCGGCGGCGAAGCCGGCGCCGCGCGCGCGATCTCCCAGAGCGCCGGGATGTCGGCGGGGTCATTCTGGCCATCGGCGTCGAGGGTGGCGATCCAGCCCGCCCGTGCCGCCCTGACGCCCGTCAGGATCGCCATGCTTTGTCCGCAGCTGCCTTGATGGCGGACCAGGCGGAGCCTCGGGGCTTCCCCGGCCACGCGCCGGATCTCGGCGGCGGTCGCGTCTCCGCTGCCATCGTCGACGTAGACAATCTCGTAATCGACCCGTCCCTCGAGCGCGCGCCGGATTTCCGCCACCAGCGGCGCCACATTGGGCGCCTCATTGCGCGCGGGTATCACCACCGAAAGATCCATTCACGCCGCTGGCTTGTCGCCGCCCCCAGGGAGCGGCGGTTTACCACGTTTCCAGCAGCGGAACCAATTTCGCCGGGCTCTTGATGGCTAGAACGTCTCCACCCACGGCCGGAGCTCGACCTCCCACGTCCAGGCGCTCCGGTGCTGGCGATGGATGTGGAGGTAGGTCTCGGCGATCGCATCGGGCTCCAGCATGCCGTCGTTGCCGCGCTGGGCGCTTCGGGGGTCCTCCTGCTGCCGGATCCCGCCGTCGATCACGAAATGCGCGACATGGATGTTCTTGGGCTGCAGCTCGCGCGCCATGCTTTGCGCGAGCCCGCGCAGGCCGAACTTGCCCATGGCGAACGGCGCCGATTGCGCATAGCCCTTGACGCTCGCCGAGGCCCCCGTGAACAGGATCGAGCCGTGGCCGCGCTCCAGCATCTGGCGCGCCGCGGCCTGGCCCACCAGGAACCCGCCGTAGCAGGTCACCATCAGGGCTTTCTCGACCTCGACGGGATCGAGCTCGATCAGCGGTCCGCGGGTGCGATAGCTGGGGTTGTAGACCACCAAATCGGGCGCGCCGAGATCGGCGGTCACCGATTTGAACAAAGCCGGCACATCGGAACGGCTGCTGGCGTCGCAGGCATAGTGGCGGGCGCCGATCTCCCGCGCGAGAGCATCGAGCTTCTGGGGCTTGCGCGAGGCGAGCGCCACTTTCATGCCGTTCTTGGCGAAGAGCCGAGCCAAAGATGCGCTCAAGCCGCTTCCGGTGCCGACGATCAGGGCGATTTCGGTCATGCTGCGCCTCCTTGGGCGTGGTCAAGAAATAGGCCATCGGATAAGGTCTGGCCTCCCGGGGACAAGACTTTCCCAATGAGGCCCGAGCCGTTCCGATGAAGCGCTACTCGATCTTCGCGCTGCTGAGCCATGCTATTTCCGGGCATCAGCGTTGGCCACGGCTTTGGCGGGATCCCGACCCCAAGCCCCGCTATGAGGTGGTGATCGTGGGCGCCGGCGGACACGGCCTCGCCACCGCCTATTACCTGGCCAAGGAGCACGGCATCACCGACGTGGCGGTGCTGGACAAGGGTTGGCTCGGCGGCGGCAATACCGGGCGCAACACCACCATCATCCGCTCGAATTACCTGACCGACGACAGCGCGGCGCTCTACGAGCATTCGCTCAAGCTCTGGGAGGGCCTCACCGCGGAGCTCAACTTCAATCTGATGCTGAGCCAGCGCGGCGTGCTCAACCTCGCCCACAGCCTCCACGACGTGCGCGAGGGCGTGCGGCGCGTCAACGCGAACCGGCTCAATGGCGTCGACGCGGAGTGGCTCGAGCCCGCGGAGGTGAAGGCGTTCTGTCCGATCCTCAACGTCGCTCCCGACGCGCGCTATCCCGTGCTGGGGGCCACCTTGCAGCGCCGCGGCGGCGTGGCGCGGCACGACGCGGTCGCCTGGGGCTTCGCCCGCGCGGCCGACGACCGCGGCGTCGACATCATCCAGAACTGCGCGGTGACGGGGATCCGGCGCGAGGGCGGCCGGGTCACCGGCGTCGAGACCACCCGCGGTTTCATCGGTGCCGGCAAAGTCGCGATCGTCGCGGCCGGCCACAATTCCGTGTTGGCGGGAATGGCGGGCGTACGGCTCCCGATCGAGAGCCACCCGCTGCAGGCGCTGGTTTCCGAGCCCGTGAAGCCGGTCCTCGACTGCGTTGTCATGTCGAACACGGTGCACGTCTACGTGAGCCAGTCCGACAAGGGCGAGCTGGTGATCGGCGCGGGCATCGATGGTTACAATTCCTACTCCCAGCGCGGCTCCTTCCACGTGATCGAGGGGCAGATGGCGGCGCTCGTGGAGCTGTTCCCGATCTTCTCGCGCATGCGGATGATGCGGAGCTGGGGCGGCATCGTCGACGTCTGCCCCGATGCCTCGCCGATCATCGGCAAGCTGCCGGTGGAGGGACTTTATCTGAACGGCGGTTGGGGCACCGGCGGCTTCAAGGCGACGCCGGGCTCCGGCTGGGTGTTCGCCTACACGATCGCGCGCGGCGAGCCGCATCGGCTCAACGCCGCCTTCGGTCTCGAGCGGTTCGCTAGCGGCGGGCTCATCGACGAGCACGGCGCCGCCGCCGTGGCGCATTGAGGCTCGCATGCTGCTGATCTCCTGCCCCTGGTGCGGGCCGCGCGACGAGATCGAGTTCCGCTGCGGCGGCGAGGCGCACATCGTGCGGCCCAAGAACCCCGATGCGCTCTCCGATGCCGAATGGGCGGACTATCTCTTCATGCGCGCCAATCCCAAGGGCCTGCACCGCGAGCGCTGGGTGCACGCGCAGGGCTGCCGGCGCTGGTTCAACGTGCTGCGCCACACCGTGACGCACCAGATCCTGGGGGTTTATCGCATCGGCGAGACACCGCCAGAGCCGGGGCACGAGCGATGAGCGGGGCGCGGCTGCCGGCGGGCGGGCGCATCGACCGCACGAAGCCGCTTCGATTCACTTTCGACGGCCGCGGCTACCAGGGCTTCGCCGGCGACACGCTGGCCTCGGCGCTCATCGCCAACGGCGTCTCGCTGGTCGGCCGCAGCTTCAAATACCACCGACCTCGCGGGATCATGGGGCAGGGGGCCGAGGACCCCTCGGCACTGGTGCAGGCGGGCACCGGCGCGGATACCGAGCCCAATCTGCGCGCGACCCAGGTCGAACTCTACGACGGCCTCGCCGCGAGCAGCGTCAACCGCTGGCCCAGCCTCGGCTTCGATCTCGGCGCGGTGAACGGGCTGCTGGCGCCGATCTTCGTCGCGGGCTTCTATTACAAGACGTTCCTGCGGCCGAAATGGCTCTGGGATCATGTCCACGAGCCGCTCCTGCGCCGGATGGCCGGGCTCGGCCATGCGCCCACCGAGCCCGATCCCGACGCCTATGACCAGACGCACGCGCAATGCGACGTGCTGGTGGTGGGCGGCGGGCCCGCGGGTCTCTCGGCGGCGCTCGCCGCCGCCCATGCGGGCGCGCATGTGATCCTTGCGGACGAGCAGAGCGAGCTCGGCGGACGCCTCCTCGATATGCCGGAGACGCTGGATGGCCGGCCGGCACAAGATTGGGTCGCCGAAACGACGGCAGCACTCGCGGCTGCACCGGAGGTGCAGCTGCTCCCCCGGACGACGGCGCTCGGCTACTACGACCACAATTACCTGGTCCTGCTGGAACGGCGCAGGGACCACCTGCCGCCCGCCGAGCGGCGCGGCCGCGCGCGGCAGCGGCTTTGGCATGTGCGCGCGCGCCAGGTCGTGCTCGCGACCGGCGCCCACGAGCGGCCGCTGGTGTTCGCCGACAACGATCGCCCCGGCGTGATGCTGGCGAGCGCTGCCGCGGCCTATGCCCATCGCTACGGCGTCCTGCCGGGCCGCAAGGCGGTGATGGTCACCAACAACGACAGCGCCTATCGCGCGGCCCTGACGCTCGCCGACGCCGGCGCCGAGGTGGGCGCGGTGGTCGACCTCAGGCCGGCGAGCGATGGTTTCTGGCCGCGCGCGCTGGAGCGGCGCGGCATTCCCGTGCTGCGCAACCGCGCGGTCGTCTCGGTGCTGGGCGGCAAGATCGATGCGGTCGAGGTGCGCACCCTCGATGCCGCGGGCGAGCAGTTCTCGGGAGCGCGCCATCGCATCGAATGCGATCTGCTCGCGATGTCCGGCGGCTTCAACCCCGCGGTGCATCTGTTCGGCCAATCCCAGGGCCGCCTGCGCTTCGACGAGGGGATCGCGGCTTTCGTGCCGCACATGTCGGTGCAGCGCGAGCGTTCCGTCGGCGCGGCGAACGGCCGCTTCGCCTTGGGCGAGGCGATGGCCGAGGGTGCCGCCGCGGGCGCGGCGGCGGCACATGCCGCGGGCTTCGGCGATGGACGCGCGCCGGCGCTTCCCGCCGCCGAGATGCGCGAGACGGCGCCGCTGAGGCCGCTCTGGCTCATTCCGTCCGAGGGTGGTGCGAAGCGCTTCGTCGATTTCCAGAACGACGTCACCTCCGACGATATCGCGCTGGCGGCGCGGGAGGGCTTCCGGTCGGTCGAGCACGTCAAGCGGTACACGACCACCGGCATGGGCACCGACCAGGGCAGGACCTCGAACGTGAACGCGCTGGCCTTGCTCTCGCGCGCGGTCGGCCGCGTGATCGCGGAGACCGGCACCACCACGTTCCGGCCGCCCTACACCGGCGTTCCCTTCGGCGCGCTCGCGGGCCGCGCGCGCGGCAGCCTGGTCGATCCCGTGCGCGTGACGCCGATGCACCGCTGGCACGTCGCCGCGGGCGCCATCTTCGAGGATGTCGGGCAATGGAAGCGGGCGCGGCATTATCCCAAAACCGGCGAGGACATGGAACGGGCGGTGCGGCGCGAGTGCCTGGCGGTGCGCGACGCCGTCGGCATCTTCGACGCCTCGACGCTCGGTAAGATCGAAATTCGCGGCCCCGATGCGGCGGAGCTGCTCGACCGCGTCTACACGAACAACTTCAAGAACCTCGCGGTCGGCCGTTGCCGCTACGGCTTGATGTGCCGCGAGGACGGCATGGTGTTCGACGACGGCGTCACGACGCGCCTCGGCCAGGACCACTATTACATGACAACGACCACCGGCGGCGCCGCGCGCGTGCTCGACTGGCTCGAGGAGTGGCTGCAGACCGAATGGCCGGAGCTTCGGGTCTACTGCACCTCGGTCACGGAGGACTGGGCGACCATCACGCTCTCCGGACCCAAATCGGCCGCGGTGATGGCGGCGCTCCAGCCCGGCTTCCCACCCGATCCCGCCGAGTTCCCGTTTATGACCCTGCGCTCCGGCCAGATCGCCGGCATTCCCGCGCGCGTGTTCCGCGTGAGCTACACCGGCGAGCTCTCCTACGAGATCAACGTGCCGGCCCGGCAAGGCCGCGCGCTCTGGGAAACCGCGGTCGCGGCGGGGCGCACCTACGGCATCACCCCTTACGGCACCGAGGCGATGCATGTGCTGCGCGCCGAGATGGGGTTCATCGTGGTGGGGCAGGAGACCGACGGCACCGTCACGCCCGACGATCTCGGCATGAAATCCCTGGTGTCGACGCGCAAGGATTTCATCGGCCGCCGCTCGCTTCGGCGCTTGGCCATGCTCGATCCCGAGCGCAGGCAGCTCGTGGGGTTGCTGCCCAAAGATCCCGAGGCGGTGCTGCCCGAGGGCGCGCAGCTCGTGGACAAGGTCTTGGCCCGGCCGCCGATGCCGATGGTCGGCCACGTGACCTCGAGCTATTACGGCGCGCGCATCGGCTGCTCCTTCGCGCTCGCGATGGTGAAGGGCGGCCGCGCGCGCATGGGCGAGACCGTGTTCGCGCCGCTCGCGGGCCGCACCATCGAGGCCACGATCGTGCAGCCGAGCTTCTACGACCGCGAGGGGAAGCGCCGTCATGGCTGAGCCGACGACGCTCCGCGAGCTTCCGCCGCCGCTGCTGCTCAATCTGCGCGGCGATACCGCGGCGGAGGCGTTCGCATCGGTGGTGGCGGGCGTGCTGGGCGTGGCGCCCCCGGTCGAGCCCAACACGGTGGCGGCGAGCGGCGAGATCGCCGTGCTCTGGCTCGGTCCGGACGAATGGCTGGTGACGGCGCCCGCCGCGACGGCAAGCGCGCTCGCGGATCGCCTGGGGGCAGTGCTCTCGGGACTGCATCATTCCCTGATCGATGTGTCCGCGGGACGTGTCGTGCTCGAGCTCGCGGGCACCGAGGCGCGCGCGGTCCTGGCGCAAAGCACGAGCCTCGACCTGCGCCCGCGCGTCTTCGGCCCAGGCCGCTGCGCCCAGACGGGACTTGCGCGGGTGCCGGTCATTCTGCAACAGATCGATGCCATGCCGCGGTTCCGGATTTTCGTGCGGACGTCATTCGCGCCCTATGTCAACGAATGGCTTCGGAGCACGATCGCGGAGCTCGCTGCACCTTAGGTGACAAGCACGGAGGCGAGTCATGGATCTCAATTTGCGCGGCCGCAAGGCGCTGGTGACCGGAGCCTCGAAGGGCATCGGCTACGCCACCGCCCGATGCCTCGCGCAGGAGGGCTGCGACGTCGTGTTGGTCTCCCGCACCGCGGCCGATCTGGAGGCCGCGCGCGAGCGTATCCTGAAGGAGTGCAACGTCGCGGTTACAGTCGAGCCCCGCGATATCAGCGACAGCAAGAGCCCGCCGGCGCTCGCGCAGAAATATCCCGACCTCGACATCCTCGTGAACAACGCCGGCGCCATTCCCGGCGGCAGGCTCGAGGAGATCGACGAGGCGCGTTGGCGTGCCGCCTGGGACCTCAAGGTGTTCGGCTATATCAATCTCACGCGCGAGTATTTCCGGCTGATGAAGGCGCGCGGCAAAGGCGTCATCGTCAACATCATCGGGGCCGCCGGCGAGAAGATGAATTCGAGCTACATCGCGGGCTCGGCAGGGAATGCCTCGCTGATGGCGTTCACCCGCGCGCTCGGTGCCGCCGCGCCCGAGGCGGGCTTGCGCGTGGTCGGGATCAACCCGGGGCCGGTCGCGACCGATCGCCATGTCACGCTCATGCGCAAGCAGGCGCAGGACAAGCTGGGCGATTCCGAGCGCTGGCGCGAGCTCAGCAAGAGCCTGCCCTTCGGCCGCGCGGCGACGCCCGAGGAGATCGCGGCCATGGCGGCCTTCCTCGCCTCCGACCATTCGGCCTATACCACCGGGACCATCGTCACCATCGACGGCGGTCTCGCTCATCGCAGCGGCTGACCACCGGGATTCGAGCGCGGGAGGACAACCCATGCCTCACCTCACCACCGACGACGGCATCCGGCTCTATTACGAGGAGGCGGGCTCGGGCACGCCCCTCGTGTTCGTGCACGAGTTCGCGGGCGACCATCGCAGCTGGGAGCCGCAGATGCGGACCTTCAGCCGGACGTACCGCTGCATCGCCTATAACGCCCGCGGCTATCCGCCCTCGGACGTGCCGTCGGACGTCGCGCGCTATTCCCAGGATCGCGCGCGCGACGACGTCCGCGCCGTGCTCGACGCGCTCAAGATCGAGAAGGCGCACGTCGTCGGTCTCTCCATGGGCGGCTTCGCGACGCTGCATTTCGGCCTGCATTACCCAGCGCGTGCCCATGCCATCGTGGTCGCGGGCTGCGGCTACGGCGCCGAGCCCGCAAAGCGCCAGCAGTTCCAGCAGGAGGCGGAGAAGACCGCCGCCAATCTCCAGGCCAAGGGCATGGCCGAGGTGGCGCCGAGCTACGCCCAGGGGCCGACCCGCGTGCAGTTCCAGAACAAGGATCCCCGCGGCTTCGCGGAATGCCTGCGGCATCTGGCGGAGCACTCGACCACCGGCTCGGCGATGACGCTGCTGGGGGTGCAACGCCTGCGTCCCTCGCTGTACGACCTCGCCGAGGGTCTCGCCAAGATGACGGTGCCGACGCTCATCATGACCGGCGACGAGGACTGGCCCTGCCTGGAGCCCGACCTGTTCCTGAAGCGCACCATTCCGTCAGCGGGATTGGTGGTGCTGCCGAACAGCGGCCATGTGATCAATCTCGAGGAGCCCGCGCGCTTCAACGAGGCTATCGCGGACTTCTTCCATCAGGTCGAGAACGGCCGCTGGCCGCGTCGCGATCCGCGCGCGATGGCCGGCAGTATCCTGGGATTGCGCTGAGCGCCTGCCCCCTCTCCCCTCGGGGAGAGGGTTGGGGTGAGGGGGATGAAGCCGGACGCCGCTCAGGCGAACTTCGGCTCGGTGGTCGCCACGCTGTTGCGGGCCTTCACCAAATCCCACCAGGCCCGGATCTTGGCGCGGGGCTTCAGCAGCTCCTGCCCCTCGGGCGTCAGCGCGAGGTAGTGATAGACCGGGATCACGAAGAGGTCGGCGAGCGTCAGCTTGTCGCCCGCCAGGTACTTTCCGCTCCCCATCAAGCGCTCGAATTCCTTGAGGCAGAGCTCCGCGCTCGGCAGCGCCTCCTTGATGGTCGCCTCATCCGGCGTCTCGCCCAGCATCGGACGGATCAGCCGGTTGACCGCCACCTTGGTGATCATGCAGGTGTAGGCGAAGGACTCGATGATGCCGATGATCTGGTTCATGCGCGCCCGCGGCTCCGCCTCGATCGGCTGCAGGTCCTGGCCGGGAATCGCCTGATCGATGTAGCGCACGATGGCGTCGGTCTCGTAGAGATCGAATCCGTCATGGGAGAAGGCCGGCACCTTGCCGAAGGGATTGCGCGCCAAGTGCTCGGGCTGTTGATGGGCGCCTTGCATCGTCGCGACGTCCACGAGCTCGTAGGACGCCGGCTTCTCCTCGAGCGTCAAGCGCACGGTGCGGACATAGGTGCTGAAGGCGGGACCGTAGATAATGGGAGCGGCCATCGGGGTCTCCTTCTCGCGAATTGGATGACGTGAGCCGGCGCGGCGAGCATTCCCTCGCTCGCGGTCGACCGTCAGCATACGCTCGGAGCGCGCCGCTTGGCTATCACGCGACGGTTACACTTCGGTGAGGCCCGCGCCTCTCAGCGCGGCGGCTTGGGTGTCCCTGCAGGGCCGAGCAGGTGCTCGGCCTCGGTGCGGGCGGCGACGCGCTTCATGGCGTCGCGCTTCTTTTCGACGAGGACCACGCGCGGCCGCCGGCCGCCCATCGCCGCGATCGGGCCGGAAACGGTCGGCGCCGCAGCCGGGCCGCCGGGGACGCGGAGCGCCGTCACGCGCACGCGGCGCTCGCCGCGGTCGAGTTGCGCTTCGATCTCCTGGCCCTTGAAGAGCCGCGTGACGCCCGCGGCAATGAAGACCGCCGGCTCGACCGGCACATCCTCCGGCACGCCGGTAAGGCGGAGCCCGCCGGTCTGCCGCGCCGGGTCGAACCAGCGCACCACGCCGCGCACCATGCTCGTCGCGGGCGGCGGCGTGAGCGCGGCCGGGTCCGCCGCGGGCGGGCTCGCCACGGCTTCCGCGCGCCGGACTAAGCGCGGTGCTGGCGGCGGCGCCGGCGCTTCGACGGGGGGTGCCGCCTCGACCTTGCGCGGCCGTCCGGGTTTGCGGCCATTCTCCGGGCGCGGCCGAGGCGGCTGCTGGCGCTCGCGCCGGACCGGAACTTCTTCCGGCACCTCCGCGGGGGGAGGCTTGGCGGCGGGATGGGCGGGATGGAGAATCCGCGCCAAAGCGGCATTGACGGTTTCGACCAGCGCCGGAATGTCGCTCGTCGCGATATGCTGTCCGCCCACCAGCCGCGCCACCATATGCGCGATCAGCGGCAGCGGCACGCTGGTGCGAGGCGCGGGTACGACGGGACCGTCATTCGATGGAGGCGGCGCGGCAGCGGGCGTAGCGAGGTCGCCCCGCTCGGTCATCGGTTCATCCAAATGTCGACTCATGACCTACTAGAAGACGCAGAGAGAGCTCAGGCAACAGCTCTCCACTGGACGGTGCGTCGGTTGTTCATTCATCCAGCGGGAGTGGCCCGACCCCGGTGGGAATCGAGGCGACTCTCCTATAGCAGATGAACAACATCGGCGCGAGGGGGACCGAACCCGGTCCCGATCTCCTCACAGAGCCCGCCCTCGGGGGGCCTTGCCACCGGGATATCGGTTGTATATTACGGTCTGGGCAAGGATGGGCGACCCCATGAAGATCTATGAGGGCGGCCGCAGCCTCGACGGCTCGACGGTGACGGTGGACGGCAAGCCCCTGCCGCCGCGGCACGATCTGCGGCGCATCTCCAAGACCGGCTTCGAATGGGGCTTCGACGGGCCGGCGCCGGCGCAACTGGCGCTGGCGCTCCTCGCCGATCACCTGGGCGACGGGGAGGCGGCCTTGCGGCTCCATCGCGGGTTCATGCGCGAGGTGGTGGCGCACCTCGATAATGCCTGGCGTCTCACCGGCGCCGATATCGATGCGGCGCTCGGCCGTGGCTAGATCCGCTCTCGCCAAGCCCTTGCCCCGTCCTCGGCGCCGGCCGAAGCCGCGGCCGGCCGTGCCCGGCGTGAGCCTCACCGAGCAGGCCTATCGCGCGCTCGAGGAGCAGATCGTCACGCTCAAGATTGCGCCGGGCACGGTCGTCTCGGAGGCGATCCTGGGCCAGCGCCTCGGCATCGGGCGGACGCCGATCCGCGAGGCCTTGTGGCGGCTCGCGCGCGAGCGTCTGGTCACCATCATCCCCCATCGCGGCATCATCGTCTCGGAGATCAACATCAAGCTGCAGCTGCGGCTCCTGGAGCTTCGGCGCGTGGTGGAGCGGCTGGTCGCCTCCCGCGCCGCCAAGCGCGCGAGCGAAGCCGAGCGCCGGCGTCTCGAGGAGATCGCCGCCCGCATGGAATCGGCCGCCACGGCCAACGACGACCTCGCCTTCATGCGTCTCGACCGCGAGTTCAACGAGCTCACCGTCGCGGCGGCGCGCAACGAGTTCGCGACCAGCGCCATGAGCCTGGTGCAAGGTTTATCCCGGCGGTTCTGGTACCTGCACTACCGGGAGGCCGCGGACATGCCGCTCGCGGCGCGGCTTCATGCCGATGTCGCGCGTGCCGTCGCGCGCGGCGACGGCGAGGCGGCCGGCCGCGCCTCCGATGCCCTCGTGGACTACATCGAGGACTTCGCGCGCGCCACCGTCGGCCTCGATTGAGGAGGAGACTCTGCCCATGACAGCAAGCCTATCGAAGCGCCAGGCGGCATTCCGCGCGGATTACCGGCAGCGCGTCTCGCCCTGGTACAGCGGGATGGGTCATGTCGCGTTGATCTACGGGATCGGCGTCGCGGCGCTCTGCTATTACATCCCCCACATCCACCGGCCAACGCTCCTGGAGTGGCTGATCGTGCCGGCGGCCTTCCTGTTCGCCAACATCTTCGAGTGGTGGATCCACCGCTATGTCATGCATCGGCCGGTCAAGGGCTTCATGGGCATCTACAAGCGCCACACGCTGGCCCACCACCAGTTCTTCACCGACGCCGAGCCCACCATCGACACGACCAAGGATTTCCGCATCACCTTCTTCCCGCCCTATGCGCTGGTGGTGTTCATCCTGATGTCCGCCGCGGGCGCCGCGGTGGTGGAGTGGGTGTGGTCCTCGAATGCCGCGTGGCTCCTGCTCTGCACCAACACGGGCATGTATCTCAACTACGAGCTCTTCCATTGGGGCTGTCACGTGAAGGACGATCGGATCGTCCGCCATATTCCCTTCATGAACACGATCCGCCGCCATCACATCGCACATCACAACCCGAGCATCATGATGGCGCGCAACATGAACCTGACCTATCCGATCGCGGATTGGCTGTTCGGGACCAGCGACCTCGACCGCGGCCTCCTGGGCCACGTCTTCAACGGCTACGACAGCCGCTTCGTGAAACGCAACCTCGAGCGCGCCCGCGCCGGCATCGACGACCCGCTCGCCGGCCGTGCGCGGGCTTGAGGGCACGGCGATGACAACCCTCAAGCGATCCGCGGCCTCGCTGATCGGCGGCATCGCCGTCGGGATCTTCGTGCTCGCTCTGTGGCTGCTGCTCGCGGGCGATGCCACCCCGGCGGCTGTCGCCTCAGGTCTCGTGGTTGCGAGCCTCATCGGTGCCTGGGTGAGGCTTGCGGATCTCTGACCAATCGTGTTCGACTTCGGAAGGGAAACGGGAGAGGTCGCAAAGCATGGCCGAGACTTGGGGTATTTCCGGGCGAGCGGCGGAGCTCCATCGGTCGGCCCTCGTCTGGGACGATCACGGCGGCTTCGGCTATTCGAAGGCCTCGGCCCTGGAGGGCCTGGAGCGTTGGCGAGCGGCGGGCATCGACTATCTCTCGATCAATGCCGGCTACGACGTGATGCCCTGGACGAAGACCGTCGAGGCGGT
>DATMMM010000430.1:0-3043 GCA_035569735.1 Allostellaceae bacterium
TGACGCGCAGCGTCTGGATGGAGTACGGGTTCGGCTTCTCGTAGCGGTAGACGGTCTGGTGCTGGACGCGCAGTCTCATGGGCTCCCGATCTAAAATAGATCAAAGCAGATAAAGCGAGGCGATCTCGTCGCCGAGGATCAACGAGCGGTTGATAAACTCGGTTACGAACTCGTGCAACCCGAGTTCAAAGACAGCTTGGATCCGGCCGTAGCGCAACCGCGCGTACACTTCGCCCGCGAGCCGGTGGCACTCGCCGCGCTTGCCCGCGTGGGACGCGGCGAGGAGATCGAGCGTGCGCGCGATCTCCTCGTAGCAGCTTACCAGCGAGCGCGGCATTTCCGGCCGCAGGATCAGGAGCTCCGCCACGAGCCACGGCTTCAGCCGGTCGTGATAGACCCAGTGGTAGCTCCTGAGGGCCGACACCGAGCGCAGAATTGCCTGCCACTGGTAATAGTCAAGCGCACCGCCGATGCCTTCGCTCTCCGGCAGCAGCACATGGTACTTGACGTCGAGGAGGCGTGCCGTGTTGTCCGCACGTTCCAGAAACGTGCCGAGTCGCGTGAAGTAATAGGCGTCGTTGCGCAGCATGGTATTGGCGTAAGCGCCGTTGAACAGCTGCGAGCGCTGCTTCACCCATTCCAACACCTCGCTCGCCTGGTCCGGGGTGAAGCCGGAGACGAGCTTCTCGCGCATCCGGAGCCAGGTCTCGTTGAGCGCGTTCCACATATCGACCGTGAGCGCCGTGCGCACCGCGCGCGCGTTGCGGCGCGCCGTTTCGATGCAGGAGTACAGGCTCGAGGCGTTTTCGGGATCGCGCACGAGATAGTCGACCACGGCAGCCGGCGTCACCTCCGCGTACTTGGCGCGATACCCCTGTTCGCACCCGCTCGCGATCAAGGTCGACTCCCATTCGTTGCCGGGATTGCCGAGCGAACGCGCCATGCTCGCCATCCAGTGCCCCACCAGCACCGTGCGCGCGGTGTTCTCCGCGCGCTCGACGTAGCGGGCGAGCCAATAGAGGCTGTCGGCGGTCCGGCTCAGCATGTCGCCTCAGCCTTCCAGCACCCAGGTATCCTTGGTGCCGCCGCCCTGGCTTGAATTCACCACCAGCGAGCCATCCCGAAGCGCCACACGGGTGAGACCGCCCGGCACGATGCGGATCTCCTTCCCCACGAGCACGAAAGGCCTGAGGTCGACGTGCCGGGGCGCCACGCCGTCCGCCACGAAGGTGGGGCATGTCGACAGCGCGAGCGTCGGCTGCGCGATGTAATCGGCGGGGCGCGCTTTGAGCTTCTCGGCGAAGGCCGCGAGCTCCGCGGCGCTCGCCCGCGGGCCCACCAGCATGCCGTAACCGCCGGAGCCCCGGGTCTCCTTCACCACGAGCTCGGGCAGGTGATCGAGCACATATCCCAAATCCTCGGCGTGGCCGCAGCTGTAGGTCGGCACGTTCTGCAAGATCGGCTCCTCGCCAAGATAGAAGCGGATCATCGCGGGCACATAGGGGTAGACCGCCTTGTCGTCGGCGACGCCGGTTCCGACGGCGTTGGCGAGGGTGACATTGCCGGCGCGGTAGGCGTTGAGCAGCCCCGCCGCGCCCACGAGCGAGTCCGGGCGGAAGGCCAGCGGATCGATGAAGTCGTCGTCGATCCGGCGGTAGATCACATCGACGCGCCGCGGTCCCTCGGTGGTGCGCATGTAGACCACATTGTCGTCCACCAGGAGGTCGGCGCCCTCGACCAGCTCGATCCCCATCTCGTCCGCGAGGAAGGAGTGCTCGTAATAAGCGCTGTTGTAGGAGCCCGGCGTCAGCAGCACCACGACCGGATCGCCCGCGCAATTCGCGGGCGCCACGGACTTGAGGGTTTCCGACAGCTCCTCGGGATAGCGCGAGACCGGAGCGAGCCGATGCTGCGCGCAGAGCTCGGGAAAGAGCCGCATCATCGCCTCGCGGTTCTCCAGCATGTAGGAGACGCCCGAGGGCGTGCGGCAGTTGTCCTCCAGCACGTAGAACTGATCGGGCGCGGTTCGTACCACGTCGATGCCGGAGATGTGGCAATAGACACCCTGCGGGGGCTCGAGGTCCTGCATCTCCGGGCGGAAGCCCTCGTTGTGTAGAACCAGCCGGTCCGGCACCTGCCCCGCGCGCAGGATCTCGCGCCCGTGGTAGATGTCGCGCAGGAAGGCGTTGAGCGCCCGCACGCGCTGCGCGAGGCCGCGCGACAAGAGGCGCCATTCCTCGCTGTCGAGGACGCGCGGAATGATATCGAATGGGATCAAGCGCTCGGGATCGCCGCCCTCGGAATAGACCGCGAAGGTGATGCCGATGCGCCGGAAAAGCAACTCCGCCTCGGCGCGCTTGAGGGCGACGGTCTCGGCCGGAGTCTGCTCCAGCCAACGCCGGATGGGCTCGTACTTGGCATAGCAGCCCTCGGGCCCGAGCATCTCGTCGAACGCCGCGGCCGGCAGCCTCAATTTCGCTTTGGCGTCGCTCACGCGAGGCCCTTCCCCCAAAACAGCCGGTTCCCCGGCTAGCTCTTGCAATACCCGCGCCATGCTCACTGGACGCGCTCACCCGCTCTCGGGATCAGCGCTTCACCCGATGAACGGCCAAGTATGTGCTCGTCCCTGCTTAAAGACTAGGCGTGACCTCAAGAGCGCTGCCGGGCCCGAGCTTCTGGGTTACCTTGGCCTTTGGTGTCGCGCTGCCCTTGCCCAAATGGGTCACTGGCACGTGATGTGCAGTTTCCTGCGGTAGTCACATAGTGGACCGGGATCGCAAGCGCGTGTGTCACGCTCAACGAGTCGGAGCAGCCCCATGATCTCGATATCGGATATTTTCACGGTGAGAAGCCGCACCTCGCGGCTTGGCCTCGCCCTGCTGCTGGTTCTGTTCGGTGCCGGAGCGATGGTGCGTTTGGCCTCGTCGGGCGCCGAGGAGGCGCGCGCGATTCCGGCGCCTGCCGCCGACCTGCCGTCCTCGACGGCGAGCTCGGAGGTGGCCGTGCTCGCCGGCGGATGCTTCTGGGGCGTGCAGGGCGTGTT
>DATMMM010000431.1:0-7632 GCA_035569735.1 Allostellaceae bacterium
TGCAGCACGCCGATCTCGTTGTGCGCCGCCATCACCGAGACCACCGCGGTGCGCTCGCCGACAGATGCCTCCAGCATGGCGAGATCGACGAGACCATCGGGCCGCACCGGCAGGATCGTCACCCGGAAGCCTTCGCGCTCCAGCGCGCGGGCACTCTCCAGCACGCATTTGTGCTCGGTCGCGAGCGTCACCACATGGTCGCGCTCCTCGCGATGGAAGCGGGCGGCGCCCTTGAGCGCGAGATTGTTGGATTCGGTGGCGCCCGAGGTGAACACGATCTCGCGCGGCTCGGCGCCGATGAGCGCCGCCACCTGCGCGCGCGCCCGCTCCACCGCCGCCTCGGCCTCGCGCCCATAGGCGTGCGTCACCGAGCCGGGATTGCCGAATTTCTCCGTGAACCACGGCAGCATCGCCTCGAGTACGCGCGGATCGACCGGCGTCGTCGACTGGTAGTCGAGATAGATCGGCCGCGCGTTGGGCCGCGCCTCCGGGGCCTGTCTCAGCATCGCCGTCATGCCGCGGCACTCCGCGTGCGCCGGTAGAGTGCCGCCCAGGCATCGACCAGCCGCTCGACCTCCGCCGGCGTCGTGCTCCAGCCAAGGCTCACGCGAATGGCGCTCTCGGTCTCCTCGCGCGAAGCGCCCATGGCGGAGAGCACATGGCTGCGCCGCACCTTGCCCGATGAGCAGGCGGCGCCCGAGCTCACCATGACGCCCGCGAGATCGAGCGCCATCACCTGCGTCGAGGCGGGCACGCCGGGCATGCCGATCGAGAGCGTATTCGGCAGCCGTGGAGACTCCTTGGCGAAAACCGGCGCATCGGGCGCCACAGCGGTGAGCGCGGTTTCCGCCCGATCGCGCAGCTTGGCGATGGCGGCGCTCGACAGCTTCTCGCGCGCCGCGAGCTCCGCGGCGACGCCGAATCCGACGATGCCTGGTCCGTTCTCAGTGCCCGCGCGGCGCCCTCGCTCTTGCCCGCCGCCGCGCTGAAGCGCCGTCAGCGCCACGCCCTCGCGCGCCACGAGCGCGCCCACGCCCTGGGGACCGCCGAGCTTGTGCGCGGAGATCGACATCAGATCGACGCCGAGCGCACGGAAATCCACGGGAAGCTTGCCCGCGCCCTGGATCGCGTCGCAATGCACGAGCGCCTCCCGCGTGCGGGCGATCGCTGCGGCCTCGGCAACCGGCTGGATCGCGCCGGTCTCGTTGTTGGCGAGCATGATCGACACCAGCGCCGGCCGCCTCTCCGCGGCGAGCAGCGCCTCGAGTGCTGCGAGATCGACGACGCCCGCGGAGGTCACGGGGATCAGCGTTGCCTCCGGCACCGCCTCGCGCACGGAATCGTGCTCGATCGCGGAGATCAAGTGGCGCCGGCCGCGCATGCCGAGCAGCGCCAAATGATTGGCCTCGGTGCCGCCGCTGGTGAAGATCACCTCCGTCGGCGCCACACCGACGAGAGCGGCCACCTGCCCGCGCGCGCGCTCGATCGCCTGCCGCGCCGCGCGGCCCCAGCGATGGACGGAAGACGGGTTGCCCGTGCGCGCCAACGCCTCCGCCATCGCTGCCGCCACTTCGGCGCGCAGCGGCGCGGTTGCGTTCCAATCGAGATAAGCGGGGGCGGGCATGACCGGTGCTAGTGCTGATTCCATTTTGCCAGGCGCTCACGCTGCACCTCTCCGCCCGCTTGCGGGGGGAGAGGTCGCGACCCTGAGCTTGTCGAAGGGGCTCGGATGAGGTGGGTGTCGATGCCGGACACGAATGTGCCGCTGAGGCACACCTCACCCTCCCATCGCTGACGCGCTAGGTCCCTCCCTCTCCCCGCTTCGCGCGGAGAGGGGATCACTCTCGCCCAGAGTTCCGGTGCAGGGATCATGCAGCGTGAGTTATTGCGCCGCAACTGCAGTGGTGGTGGGCGGGGGCGCAGCCGGGCGCGGCTCCTCGATCATCAGCCGGCTGGTGCCGAGCACGCGGCCGTCGACCACGTCGGCGAGCGTGACTGAGTTCAGGAACAGGTGGATCTGGTGTCCGAGCTCCTCCCATAGATCGTGGGTGAGGCACCGGGTCTTGTTGCCGCGGCAGCCGACGGGAGCGCCGGGCGAGCAGCGGGTGGCGCGGATCGGCTCGTCGACCGCGAGGATGATGTCGGATATCCGCGTGCCGTCGGCGCCGCGCGACAGCAGATAGCCGCCGCCGGGGCCGCGCACGCTCTTAACCAACTCGCCCGCGCGCAGCTTGGCGAACAGCTGCTCCAGATAGGAGAGCGAAATCTCCTGCCGCTCCGCGATCTCCGCGAGCGAGATCGGATTGCCCGTGCCGTGCTTGGCGAGATCGACCAACGCCATGACGGCGTAGCGGCCTTTTGTGCTGAGCCTCATGAGATCAGTCTCCTTCAACCTGGGCAGTGCGGCGCTCAGCGAGCGCCGGCTCGTCCGCGGGCAGCGGCAAGGGCGCCGACCGCCCGGCCTCTGCCCGATGTTCCATGTCCTGGAGCCGCGCGCGTAGCGACTGCACCTCGTCGAGGAGCCCGTTCAAGACGCGCGCCACCGGATCCGGGATCTCGTCGCACGGCGTGCCGTAGGGCAGGAAGTCGCTCACGGTCTTGGCGGCGGCTGGCCGCGGCGCGCCCACGGGCTTGGCGGGGATACCCACGACCGTGACGCCCGGGGGGACCTCCGCCACCACCACCGCGTTGGCGCCCACCCGCGCGTCGCGTCCCACGGTGAAGCCGCCGAGGATCTGCGCGCCCGAGCCCACGATCACGCCGTCGCCGAGCGTCGGATGGCGCTTTTCATGATGGAGCGAGGTGCCGCCGAGGGTAACGCCCTGGTAGAGCGTCACGTCGTCGCCGATCTCCGCGGTCTCGCCGATCACCACGCCCATGCCGTGATCGATGAACAGACGACGGCCGATCTTGGCGCCGGGATGGATCTCGATTCCGGTCATCAGACGCCCCAAATGAGAGACGAACCGACCCAAGACCAGCCAGTTCCTCGACCAGAGCCAATGCGCGACCCGGTAGAACAACATTGAATGGAAACCAGGGTAGCAGAGCACAACCTCCAGGCGAGAACGCGCCGCCGGATCCTTGGCGAGGACCGTATCGACCTCTTCACGCAGGTTTTTGAAAAGCATGCGAGCCACTCATGGTATTATCCACCGGCACGCCCAATGCGTATTCGGTTAGGCGTATTTAGGAATACCCACTAATTGAGTCAAGTATATAAGGCTGATAATGCACACGTTTGCACGCCTCGTCCCAGTAGCACAGTCGGGAATTCGCGCGACCACCTGGTGCCGTTTGGAGCCCCTCTGAGCGATGCCTGAGGTCATCATCAACGGCCCGGAGGGCCGGCTCGAGGGCCGCTACCACCACTCGAAGCTCCCGAACGCTCCGATTGCGCTGTTGCTGCACCCGCATCCGCAGCATGGCGGCACCATGAACAACAAGGTGGTCTATACGCTCTACCACGCCTTCGTCCGGCAGGGGTTCTCGGCGCTGCGCTTCAATTTCCGGGGTGTCGGCCGCAGCCAGGGCAGCTTCGCCCGCGGCGAGGGCGAGCTCTCCGATGCCGCCTCGGCGCTCGACTGGCTGCAGGGCTACAACGCCAATGCCTCCGCCTGCTGGATCGGCGGCTTCTCCTTCGGCGCCTGGATCGGCATGCAGCTCCTGATGCGGCGGCCGGAGATCGACGGGTTCATCTCGGTGGCGCCGCCCGCCAACCTCTACGACTTCGGTTTCCTGGCGCCCTGCCCTTCCTCGGGCCTGATCATCCACGGCGACAAGGACCACTTGGTGCCGCTGGAATCCGTGCAGAAGCTCATCAACAAGCTCATGCACCAGCGCGACATCACCATCGATTTCCGCCTGGTGCGCGGCGCCGACCACTTCTTCCAGAACCGCCTCGAGGAACTCGACGAGGAAGTCGAGGATTACCTCACCAAGAAGCCCAAGCAGCAAAAGATCGCCGCCGGCGGGCGGTAGCCGCCGACGCTTCCGTTCAGTGGTGACGCTATTGCCCCTCTCCGCACGCAGTGGGGAGAGGGAGGGGCCCGTCGCGCGCGAAGCGGGCGATGGGAGGGTGAGGTGTGCTTCCGCACCACAATCGAGCCCGCCATCGACACCCACCTCACCCGCTCCCCTTCGACAAGCTCAGGGTCGCGCCCTCTCCCCCCGCAAGCGCGGGCGGAGAGGGTCTACTCCAATCGCTGCTGAAGCTGCCTAATCCGCGAAGGGATCGCGGACCAGGATGGTGTCCTCGCGCTCGGGGCTGGTGGAGAGCAGCGCCACCGGAGCCTCGATCAGCTCCTCGACGCGCTTCACGTATTTGATGGCGTTGGCGGGCAGGTCGGCCCAGGAGCGGGCGCCGCGGGTGCTTTCCTGCCACCCGGGGATGCTCTCGTAGATCGGCGCGATCTCCGCCTGCGCCGTGCTGCTTGCCGGCAGATAGTTGGTGGTCTCGCCCCGGTAGCGATAGGCGACACAGACCTTGATCTCGTCGAACCCGTCGAGGATGTCGAGCTTGGTGAGCGCGATACCGGTGATGCCGCCGACCTTGATCGCCTGGCGCACCATCACGGCGTCGAACCAGCCGCACCGCCGCTTGCGGCCGGTCACCACGCCGAACTCCTTGCCGCGCTCGCCGAGCCGCTGGCCGATGGCGTCGGTGAGCTCCGTCGGGAACGGGCCGCTGCCGACGCGGGTCGTATAGGCCTTGGTGATGCCGAGGACGAAGCCGACGCCGCCCGGCCCCATGCCGGCGCCCGCCGCCGCCTGTCCCGCCACCGTGTTGGAGGAGGTCACATAGGGATAAGTGCCGTGGTCGACATCGAGCATGGCGCCCTGGGCGCCCTCGAAGAGAATCCGTTTGCCCTGACGTTTCGCCTCGTCGAGGCGCTCCCAGATCCGATCGGCATAAGGCAGCACGCGCGGCGCCACCTCCGCCAGCTCCTTGAGGAGCCGGTCGCGATCGACCGTGTCCGCTCCCAGCCCGGTCAGCAGCGCGTTGTGATGCATCAGCAGGTGATCGATCTTTGCCGGCAGCGTCTCCAACTCCGCGAGATCGCAGACGCGGATTGCGCGCCGGCCGACCTTGTCCTCGTAAGCAGGTCCGATGCCGCGGCCCGTGGTGCCGATCTTGCGAGGGCCGTGGGCCTCCTCGCGCGCCCGGTCGATGGCGGCGTGGGAGGGTAGGATAAGGGCGGCATTCTCCGCGAGCTTCAAGGACTCGGGCGTAACATGGACGCCCTTCTCGCGGATCGCCTCGATCTCGCGGAGCAGCGCCCAGGGATCCACCACCACGCCGTTGCCGATCACCGAGAGCTTGCCCGGCCGCACCACACCCGAGGGAAGCAGGCTCAGCCGGTATTC
This sequence comes from Allostellaceae bacterium, assembly GCA_035569735.1. GTDB lineage: Bacteria > Pseudomonadota > Alphaproteobacteria > ATCC43930 > CGMCC-115725 > DASZHJ01. The sequence goes on from DATMMM010000431.1 coordinate 5,368, forward strand.
GATATCCCCGATCACCAGCGTATGGCCGGCGTTGTGGCCGCCCTGGAAGCGCACGACCACATCGGCGCGCTCCGAGAGCCAGTCGACGATCTTGCCCTTGCCCTCGTCGCCCCACTGGGCGCCGATCACCGCGACATTCGCCATAAGTTCTGCGACCTCTTAGTTCACGGTGTGAATGGCATCGCCCTCGAGGCGATGTCCGCAGGATAGCCGGCGCGCCTCCGCCGCGGCGTCAGCGACCAGCTCGAGCCCCGCCACGGTGACCCAGCCTTCGCCGCGCAGGCGCTTGGCAACCGCCGCATCGCTGCCCGCGGGGATATAGATCCGCCGCGGCGGCGTCTGCGCCGGCAGCGCGCGCAGGATGGTGTCGGTGTAGAGCGTCAAGCCCGTCGCGGGCTCGCCCTCGCCGTCCCCCGTGCGATAGCGCCCGCCGCGCCCGAGCTCACCGCGCACCCCGCGCGCGTAGAAAGTGAAACAGATGCCCGTGTCATACTCGAGGCCGCGGTTTTCCACGGGATCGACGGTGATGGCGAGGCCCGGCAATGCCGCGCCGAGCCGGTTGGTCACGTCGACGAGCCGCGCCCGCTCTTCCGCCGCCGCCCGCGGCAGATCGAGCGCCTGCAGCGCGCGCAGCGATGTCGCTGCAGTGCCCGCGCTCGCCAGCAGCTTACCCAACACCGCCGCAGCGGGGCCGCCGACCGTGGCAACCGCCGCCGCGTCCTTGTGGTCGAGGGCGGCGCGCAGGCGATCCTGCTCCCGGGAGCCGAGGCCAAGCGCCCCGGTGATCGCCGGCACCAGCGTCGGCAGCGTCAGGTCGACCGAGAGCGCCTCGATGCCGAGCGCATGCAGCGCCTCGGCGGCGAGCGCCACCACCTCCAGGTCCGCGGCCACTGAATCCGTGCCGATGAGCTCGGCGCCCACCTGGCCCACTTGGCGCTCGGGCCGGAGCTGGCTGCCCTTCACCCGCAGCACCTGACCCGCGTAGCAAAGCCGGAGCGGCCGGGGCGCGTCCTTGAGCCGCGTCGCCGCGATGCGCGCCACCTGCGTCGTCATATCGGCGCGTAACCCGATCATCCGCTGGGAGATCGGGTCCATCAGGCGGAAGGTCTCTTTCGCCATCGCCGAGCCGGTGCCGCTCAGCAGGTTCTCCTCGAACTCCATCAGCGGCGGCTTCACGCGCTCGTAGCCGTGGCTCTCGAGCACCGCCATCATGACGGCTACCACGCGCGCCTCGACACCGGCCTCGGGTGGCAGCAGGTCGCTCAGACCGGAGGGAAGCAGCGCCGGATGCAGAGTCTCGTTCATGCCGGCGGGGATATCGTGTTTCCCGAGGCTCGGCAAACGAAAACGCGGGCAGCCCGCAACTGCCCTCCAAAGCTCTGGCGACTCCAAAAAAACAACCTTAATTCGAGCGTCCGCTTACCGGGCCTTAACCAACTCCGGTGTTTCATCCCCGGGCACGGGTTGCGCCAAGGCAGCTCGCGCGAGCAGAGGTGCGGGGATGATTCGGGGAAAGACGCTGTCGCGTCGGAGAGTCTTGGCTTTTGCGGGAGCGGCGCTCGTGAGCGCGGCCGCGCAGTCGGCGTTGGCTGCGCCCAGCATTCTCTATTACCGTCGCCTCGCGCTCTACAACGTCAACACGGGCGAATCCTATAATTCCGTCTTCTGGGCCAACGACTTCTATATTCCGCAAGGCTTGAAATCGCTGAACTGGGCGCTGCGCGATTTCCATACGAACACCACGCATCCGATCGATCCTCGGCTCCTCGACTTGCTCGCGGCCTTGCAGGAGAAGCTCGGCACCGACGAGCCTTTCCTGCTCACCTCCGGCTATCGCACCCCCGAGACGAACGCGCGCCTTGTGGCGGAGGGCGCGGCGGTCAACAGCCTGCACATGCAGGGACAGGCCGCCGATATCTCGCTGCGCGGCCGTTCGCTGGGCCAGCTCCATCGTGCCGCGCTTTCGCTCCGCGGCGGCGGGGTCGGCTACTACCCCGCGCATGGTTTCGTTCATGTCGACGTCGGCCCGATCAGGACCTGGGGCGGCGGCGAGCCGTCCTATGTCGCGAGTGCGAGCCCGGCTCCAACGTCCCACGTCGTGGTCGCCCGCGGCGGCCAGCACCCCAGCAGCAAGAGCATCTCGCTGAAGCCCGGCGCGTTCCTGACGAACTGAGGCGGCAGCGGGCCTTCATCGCTCCGCTCCCATTGCCACGACACTAAACGCCCCTCCGATCGTCATGCGCGTGCTTGTCACGCGCATCCATG
>DATMMM010000432.1:0-9501 GCA_035569735.1 Allostellaceae bacterium
GGATCGACCGGCGTCTCCAGCAGCATCTTGCGCACGACGTTGGCGGACTCCGTGATGTAGCGGTCGAAGGCCGGATAGATCTCCGCGTCGTGCTTTGAGAATGTGGCGAAGCTCTTCTGCGATTTGGCAACGCTGTCAGAAAAGAGGATATGCCGCCCGTCCGGCAGCGGGCTGAACATGTCGGAGGCCGGCAGCACCTCGAAGCCGTGGCTGCGGAGATCGAGGTCCGCGATCACCTTCAGGTGCAGCAGGCTCATGAGATAGGAGAACACCGAAAAGGTGAAGCCGGGCACGATCTCCTGCGAGACCGCGGCGCCGCCGATCACGTCGCGCCGCTCCAGCACCAGGGTGTTGAGCCCCGCCTTTGCGAGATAAGCGCCGCAGGTGAGCCCGTTGTGCCCGCCGCCGATCACGATCGCGTCGTATTTTTCCGCCATTCCGTCCCCCAGCGCCGCCCGGCCTCGCCGCCGGCGCGCGGGTATATGAGCGAGTCTCGCGGCCAGGCGCAACGGGTCGTCGAACTCGAATTCCGTCGGATGTGGTAGAATCGCCGACGGGGACAGGGACATGGAAATCGAGCACGGATCGGGTACGGAGACGCGTCTACTCTCGCGCTGGCAGCGGATGGGCGCGCCGACCTGGATGATTGCCGCGCTCGCCCATGGCGGATGGATCGCGCTCACGCTCGGCTACCAGGCGGTGCCGTGGTGGGCGATGGTGCCGCTGGCAGGCTCGCTGATGGCGCTCTACGGCTCGCTGCAGCACGAGACCATCCATGGGCATCCGACCCGCTGGCGCGGGATTAACGAGGCGCTGGGCTGGGCGCCGCTCTGGCTCTGGCTGCCCTACCCGATCTACCGCGACGAGCATCGCCAGCACCACGACGATGCGATCCTCACCGATCCCTTCGCCGACCCCGAATCGAAATACGCGGCGCCCGCGGACTGGCCGCGCTTCGGCCGGCTCCGCCGCGCCGCGCTCGGCTTCAACACGACCCTGCTCGGGCGCCTGACGATCGGGCCGGCGCTGATCATGGCGGACTTCCTTCGGCGCGAGCTGCGCGCGGTGACCGCGGGCGAGGCCGGGTGCCGGCGGGTCTGGGCACTGCACGCCTTGGCGTTGGCGCCGGTGCTGGCGTGGCTATGGGTCTGTGCGATCCCGCTCTGGGCCTACGCGCTGCTGTTCGTTTATCCGGGCCTGTCGCTGACCTTGCTGCGCTCCTTCGCCGAGCACATTGCCTCCCCCGAGCCCAAATCGCGCACCGTCACGGTCGAGGCCGGACCGTTCTTCTCGCTGCTCTTCCTCAACAACAACCTGCACGCGCTCCACCACGCGCGGCCGGAGTTGCCGTGGTACGCGCTGCCGAGGCTGGCCCACCGACTGCCCCGCCCGAGGCTGAGCTATCGCGGATACGGCGAGCTCGCCCGGCGCTTTTTGCTGCGCCCGATCCACCCGCCGGTGCATCCGCTGGCGGGATAAATCCCTCCTAAGCGGCCGCGGTTGGGGTGGGCGCTACAGCTTCAGACCAAAGCGCGCGCGTCCGCCACAACTGAGATGCAGCGGAAACATAAACCACCACCATGAACGTGGCGCTCAGCTGCTGCACAGCGCGTAGGGCGAGCAGAAGCCCGGGATTTTCGGCAAACAGACTGAGTCGGTCAGCGAAGAAGAGGGGTATGCCGATCGGCATCCAACAGAGCGCCGCGCAAAAGAACATGAAGAAGATCGCTAAACCGGAGCCCTTCACGTATCGGAAACTATCTCGGATGGGAGCGTCGGATTGATCGGTCGCAATGGCGGGGAAAGCCAAGCACAAGCGGATACCGAAAACGATAGACGCGATCAAAATGACGAAGGTGGGCAGGATGAACCATCCGCTATAGCGATCGAGCGATCCGACGAAGTTGGCTAGCTCCTGCACCAATACGAGCAACAGCGCCACGACGACAAATTGCCGGGCGCGGCGATGTGTTCCTATCGTCAAATAGGTCCCCGTCCACTCGCCAAGAATGATCGAGCGATGAATGAGAATGGCGAGGGGCGCGAGCACAATGGCTCTGAGCACTTCGTTCAGTAGAACGAGCAGCGGCTGAGCAGCAGCGATGCCGCTGATAGACAGCGGAACCGTGTAGGAATTGATGATGAACAGAACGGCTGAGACCGCGAGCGTCGTGATGGGAAACCGCAGGACGGACCTAAAGGCGAGCGCGTAGGCAGTGCCCACCGTCTCCCAAACCGGTACCCACCGCTCTGCCATCTCCCCCCACCGCATCGAGCCAGGCCAAGCGCAATCTTATTGTCTAGCCGATCTGCCGACAACGATTTGTGGAATTGCCCATCAGACCTTGAACGCGCTCGTGACCGCCGGCGGGAAGAGCTCTTCCGGCGCCAGCAAGCGGTGGCACACGCCCTGCTCGTGGGCGTAGGCCAGGAAGGCCGTGAGCGTCACGCGGTTGGGCTCGATGCCGTAGGGCCAGTACTCGTTGCCGAAGAGCGGCGCCGCCAAACTCGCGCGCTCGTGGCTCCAGGGGATCGGGAAGCGCGAGGCGGTCGCCTCGAAGGCGCGGGCGACGCTCCGGCGCTTGGCCACCTCGAAGGCCGTGAGCAGGTTCATGGCGATCCACGGATGCGCCTCGAGCACGCGGGTCTGGATCGCGATGCAATGCATGATCGGGAAAATGCCAGTCTCGCGCCAATAGGCGAGCTCGACCGGCATGAAATCCGCGAAGAGCCGCTTGACGCGGGGATCGCCCGCCTCGAAGGCGGCGGGCGCGTGCGCGGTCATGACCGCGTCGAGCTCGCCTGTGAGCAGCATGCCGTTGAGCGACTTCTCCGCAGGACGCTCGACCGTAACGCCCGCCAGCAGCTTCAGCGCCACCTTCTCCGTACGGCCGGGCTCGTTGACACCCGCTTGCACCCAGGCGATGTCGGCGAGCGCGAGCCCATACTGATGGACCAGGAGCCCGCGCGTGTAGATCGCCGCTGTCTGCGCCCATTCGGGAACCCCGACGCGGCGGCCCTTGAGATCGGCGGGCGCCTTAACGGGGCCGTCGCTCCGGATATAAATCGAGGAGTGCCGGAACATGCGCGAGGGAAACACGGGGATCGCGGTCAGCGACGTGTCGCCCTGCGAGCGCAGCGACACGTATTTCCCCATCGCCATCTCCGAGACGTCCCATTCGCGATAGACCGTAAAGCGGTAGAAGATCTCCTCGATCGGCAGCACCAGCGCCGTCAAATCGATGCCCTCGGGCTTGACCCGGCCCGAGACCAGATCGCGCACATGGTCGTACTCGCTGATGGCGAGGGTGAGCGGCAGCGGGGGCATCGCATGGCTCCGCAAAAGCGTCGGGCAGATTTAGCACGGAAATCGTGCGTCCTTCGACTCGCGATGCCCTCATCCCGAGCGCCGCAAGGCGGCGTCGAGGGACGCATCGCGGCTCAGGATGAGGGGTCTGATTGCATAGCCCCTCGGTACTCTTCATCCTGAGTCGTGCCTGAAAGGCACGAGTCGAAGGACGCACCATGATCGATCATGTCTCCATCGCCGTGCGCGACCTCGCCGCGAGCGCGGCCGCCTACGAGCGATTCCTGACGCCGCTGGGGATGCGGCGCGCGGTCGAGCGCGCGGGCAGCGTGGGCTTCGGCAAGACCTATCCGGAGCTCTGGCTGAACGCCCGGTCGGCGGGCCCGCGCATGCCCGCAGATACCGGCCATCACATCTGCCTGCGCGCGCCCGACGAGGCCGCCGTCGATGCCTTCCACAAGATCGCCCTCGAGCAGGGCTGCGCGGATGCCGGCGCACCAGGCCCACGCCAAGGCGCCATGACCGGCTACTACGCCGCCTTCATCTGCGACCGCGACGGCAACAAGCTCGAGGCCGCGACCTTTCCGCGCAACGCGTAAAGCGCGTCAGTGCGGGTCGAACTCCTCGCTCCAGGCGCGGCGCACGCCGGCTTCGTTCATCTGGCTGAAGGCGCGGGCAAGCGAGCCGTCGAGGTCGATGGCGCGGCAGGCGTCCTCGATCACCACGACGTCGAAGCCCTCGCGCCGCGCGTCGAGCGCGGAGTAGTGCACGCAATAATCGGTGGCGAGGCCCGCCAGGAACACGCGCCGGAACTCGCGCTCGCGCAGATAGCCCGCGAGCCCCGTGGGCGTGCGCTGGTCGTTCTCGTAGAAGGCGGAGTAGGAGTCGATCTCCGGCCGGAAGCCCTTGCGCACCACGAGTTCCACCCGCCGGAGGTCGAGATCCCTGTGGAACTCCGCGCCCCTCGTGCCCTGGACGCAATGATCGGACCAGAGCGTCTGTCCGCCATAGAAGACCTCGATCCGCTCGAAGGGCTGGTGCCCTTCGTGGCTGCTGGCGAAGGAGAGGTGGCCGGGCGGATGCCAGTCCTGAGTCGCCAGTACATGGGCGAAGCGCTGCGCGATCCGGTTCGCCACCGGCACGATCGCCTCGCCCTGCGGCACGGCGAGCGCGCCGCCGGTGCAGAAATCGTTCTGCGCATCGACGATGATGAGCACGTCGTGCCGAGAGATGTGCATCGGCATCGGTACTGCTGTTTCCTATTGCGCCGCGGCCGGCCGGTCCTCCGCCATCAGCGCGCGCAACTCGTCCTCGACCAGGGTTTCCTTTTCCAGGAGCAGGCGCGCGCCGCGCTCGAGGATCTGGCGCCGGCTCTTCAAGATCGCCAGCGTGCGGTTGTAGGCGGCGTCGACCAGCGACTTCACGGCCTGGTCGATCTCCCGCGCGGTCGTCTCGCTGTAAGTGCGCTCGTGCCAACCCTGGGGCGCGGGACCGCCGAGGAAGCCGGCGTTATCGCCCTCGTAGGTGATATTGCCGAGACTCTCGATCATGCCGTAGCGCGTCACCATGCTGCGCGCGATGTTGGTGACCTTCTGGATGTCGTCGGAGGCGCCGGTGGAGATCTCGCCGAAGATCAGCTGCTCCGCCCCGCGGCCGCCCAGCAGCACCGACATCTTGTTCTCGAGCTCGGGCCGCGTCATCAGGAAGCGGTCCTCGGTCGGGCGCTGGATCGTGTAGCCGAGCGAGCCGATACCGCGCGGGATGATCGAGACCTTGTGCACGGCGTCGCTGCCGGGCAGCGACAGCGCCACCAGCGTGTGGCCCATCTCGTGGTAGGCCACCACCTCGCGCTCGTGCGGCACCAGCAGGCGGTTCTTCTTCTCGAGGCCAGCGACGATGCGCTCCACCGCCCCCGTGAAATCCCCCAAGTCCACGGAGTCGGCGCCGCGCCGGGTCGCGATCAGCGCGGCCTCGTTGACGAGGTTGGCGAGGTCGGCGCCGGTGAATCCTGGCGTCAGCGCCGCGAGCTTCTCGGGATCGACATCGCTCGCGAGCTTGGCTTTCTTCAGATGCACGTTCAGGATCTGGACGCGGCCGACCTTGTCGGGCCGGTCGACCAGGATCTGGCGGTCGAAGCGGCCCGCGCGCAGCAGCGCGGGATCCAGGATCTCCGGCCGGTTGGTGGCGGCGAGCAGCACCAGCCCCGACTTGGAATCGAAGCCGTCGAGCTCGACCAGCAGCTGGTTCAGCGTCTGCTCTTTCTCGTCATGGCCGCCGCCCATGGGATAGGAACCGCGCGCGCGGCCGAGCGCGTCGAGCTCGTCGATGAAGATGATCGCCGGCGCCTTTTTCCTAGCCTGCTCGAAGAGGTCGCGCACGCGTGCGGCGCCCACGCCCACGAACATCTCCACGAACTCCGAGCCGCTGATCGAGAAGAACGGCACGCCCGCCTCGCCGGCGACCGCGCGCGCCAGCAGCGTCTTGCCGGTGCCGGGCGGCCCCACCAGCAGGATGCCTTTGGGCACGCGCCCACCGAGCCTTCCATAGTGCTGCGGGTCCTTGAGAAAGCCGATGACCTCCTTCAATTCCTCCTTCGCCTCGTCGACGCCGGCCACGTCCTCGAAGGTGGTCTTGGTGTCGGTCTCGACGTAGATCTTTGCCTTGCTGCGGCCGATCGACATGAGCCCGCCGCCGCCGAAGCCTTGCTTCTCCGCGAAACGGCGGAACACGAAGAACCAGACACCGAAGAACAGTGCCGTCGGCAGGATCCAAGACAAGATATCGCTGAGGAACGTACTCGGCACCTCGCCCGCGAACTTGACGTGATATTTGTCGAGATCGGCTGCGATGTCCGTCGGCACCCGCGTGGTGACGAACAGCGTCTTGCCGTTGGCGTCCGGCTGATTGAGCGTGCCTTGGATGTACTTGTCGCTGACGCGGACCTCGGCGACGTGACCCGCCTGCAGCTCCTGCTGGAACTCGCTATAGGGGATGACGTCGATCTTCTGGCTCTGGCTCCAGAGCTGCTGGATCAGCAGCACCGCGAACATCGCCGCGATGAAGTACCAGGCGTGATACTGGGCTTTCTTGTCCATGATCGCCTCCTGGGGCCCGCCCTGGCCCAGGCGCCCTTGAGCAGACACATGGGCATGAGCGCGCGTAGCCGCAACCGCCGGGTCAGGGCTTAGCGCTCGGCCCGTAGCGCAGAACCTGCACTTTCTCCAGCGTTACCAAGCCGCTACCGATCATGGTGTCGAGCACCGGCAGGAAGGCGGTGATCTTGGCCTCGGTATCGACGATCTCCACCACCATCGGCAGATCCTGCGAGAGCCGCAGGACTTTGGTCGTGTGGATCCGGCTCGAATGGCCGAAGCCCAGCGATCCCCGCAGCACCGTGGCGCCGGCGAGGTGATGCTCGCGCGCCTTCATGACGATCGCCTCGTAGAGCGGCTGATGCTGATGGCGCTCGTCCTGGCCGAGGAAAATCCGCAACAGCATGGCGTTCTCGGGGAGTTGCATGGTCCTAGGTCCCTTTCAGACCATTGAGCGCGACTGCCGCGACATGGCCGAGCCACACCGCCAGCAGGCACAACACCACTGAGAGCGCGATGTTGGCGCCCGCCCAGAGCCATTCGCCGTCTTGCGCGAGCGTCAGGGTCTGCAGGCTGAACGAGGAGAAGGTGGTGTAGCCACCGCAGAGCCCGATCATCACGAACTGCCGGGCCGTGCTGCCGACCAAAACCCGCCCGTCGGGTCCGGTCAGCGTGCCGAAGAACCCGATCACGAAGGACCCGGTCACGTTGACGATGATGGTGCCCCAGGGAAACGTCTGTCCGATCCGGTCGGCAACGAAGCCCGAGAGCCAAAATCGCGCCACGCCGCCCAAGGCGCTGCCGACGGCAATCCAGAGGTAAAGGACCAATCTTGCCCCTCGAGCGGCCTGACCGGAAACCGGGGGCCATCCTTCAGGACGGCGGCCCGGCGGTCAATCCGGCTGTCAGGCGAGTCGCGGTTCACTCTTCCAACCCGATGGCCCGCCTTGTATAAAGGCCCGTTCGCAACCATTGAAAGGAGGTGATCCAGTGTCTCATTGTCTCACGCCGTGGTCGTCACGGACTCGGGCCTGGATCCTCGCCACTGTCGAGGTCCACGCCGCCTGACCTGACGTTTCTCCGGTCAGAAGCCGGAACGCGGTCCGACAATGGAAGGGCTGCTCGCGAGAGCAGCCCTTCTTGTTTTCCGGTCTCGCCGTAGCGGTTTGCCGCACCCCGGCCGCGTGCTAAATCACTGATGTCCGCGCACGGACTGAACTCCCGGAGGACGCTTCATGCCGAAGATCAGGCACATCGCGCTCGCGACCAACGATCCCGTCAAGACCGCCGATTTCTATAAGCAGGCGTTCGGCTTCAAGGAAGTCGGCCGCACCGGCAGCCCCGAGAACACCAAGGCGATCGCCTGGGGCATCTATCTGAGCGACGGCACGCTCAACCTCGCGATCCTCAAGTTCCAGAACGTCGACCAGCTCGGCCGCGGCCTCGACTACGTCGGGGTGCATCATTTCGGCATCCTGGTCGACGACATCGAGGCCTATGAAAAGAAGCTCGAGGAGATGGGCGCGCCCTGCTTCATGAAGCCGGACCCGCACACCGCGAACTCCTACTTCGAGACCAAGTTCCGCGGACCTGACGGCGTGGTGTTCGATCTCGCCGACCATCCCTGGGTGGGTGCGGCACCCGCGGGCGTCGCCGAGGTGACGGTGCCGGAGCGCAAGGTCAAGGCGACCGAGCCCGCGAAGTAGCCCGCGGACGCGGCGGCCCATGGCGCGCGTCGTCGGCATCGATCACCTGGTGATCCGGGTCAGCGACTTCGCCAAGTCGAAGCGATTCTACGACGACGTCCTGGGCTTCCTGGGTTTCAAGCGCAAACACGACTATGCCGACGCCGCCGGCTGGAGTAACGGCAAGACGCTGTTCTGGATCGGCGAGGCCGACCGTAAGGGCAAGCGCCACAAGCACCGCGTCGGCGACATCGGCTTCCACCACTACGCCTTCGAGCTCGGCAAGCGCCAGGACGTGTTCGACCTCGAGGCGTTCCTGAAAAAGAAACAGATCACCATCGTGGACCCCGCGGCCGAGTATTACTCGGGCGGCTACTACGCGGTGTTCTTCCTCGATCCCGACGGCCTCAAGCTCGAGGGCATGCATTACCCGACGCGGCCGCGGCGGACGAAGAAAAAGCGCTGAGGCCTGGCTAAAGCCCCGCGAGCGCGCGCTCGTAGTAGGTGAGATCGAGATATTTCTCGGCCGGCTGAGGTGCGCCCCCCGCCATCTCCGCGCGGAGCTTGAGCGTGTTGCGGAATCCCTCGAGGTCGAGGCGCGCATCGACGGCGAGACCGCCGGCGGGTGACAGAGCGCGCTCGACTGCCTGCTCGGCGAGGGTCTGCTCGATCTTGAGATGGCGCGCCAAAATGGTGGCGGCGGCGGTGCGGCTCGACGGTTCCCGCGCCCAGCGCAGACCTTCGATCGTCGATTGCAGATAGCGCACGAGCACGTCGGGATGGGCAGCCGCCCAGTCGCGGCGCACCCAGATGCCGGTGCCCTGATAGGGACCGAGCGCCTCGACGGCGCTGCCGAGGCTGTGGAAACCGGCTTTCTCGCCGGCGATGTTCCAGGGCAGGTTCAGCATGGTGGCGGCGTAGGCTTTGTCCTCCTTGAGCGCCGCCAGGCGCTGAGCCGTGCCACCCTTGGAGACGACCGTGTAGTCGCCGCGCTTCACGCCCTTGAGCTCCAGCATCTTGTAGAGCTGGAAGGCATAGGCCGTGTCGGGCGCGTCGACCAGGACGGTCTTGCCGCGGAGGTCCTCGTAGGCGCGGATCTCCGGCCGCGCCATCAGCTGGTTCATGCTGTCATCGCCGCCGGCGACGATGACCGCGTCGGCCGCCCCGGTGTCGGTCATGTAGACGGCGTTGTCGACGCCCGCCGAGGCGATGTCGATGCTGCCGTTGGCGATCCCCTCGCGCAGCGCCTGGGAACTGGGGGTAAGGCTCACCTCGACGGCAAGGCCGCGGGCGGCATAGAGACGCTCCTCGAGCGCCACGAACACCGCGACATCCTGCGGCCCCGAGAACATGGTGACGCGGAGCGGCGTGGTGTCCGCTGAAGCGGGCGCCACGAACCCGGCCGCCCCGGCCAGCG
>DATMMM010000433.1:0-2911 GCA_035569735.1 Allostellaceae bacterium
CACGTCGGCGCGCGCCAGCAGGTGGAACTCCTCGTTGTAGAGCTTGGCGATATAGGGCACCGAGTCGATGGCCGGCGGATTGCGCTGCGCCTTGGCGTAATCGAGCACGTCGGCCTGCACGATCGCCACGTCGATGCCGCGTAGCACCTTGAGGTCCATCAGGTTCTGCAACGAGCCCTTGCCGACCATGGGCACGATGCGGCGAGTTGCGCCGTCGTCGAGCACGTTGGCGAGGTCCTCGGCGATCCGCACATCAGTGCCGAGCACGCTGCTGGTGGCGATGTAGACCAGGCCCCGATTCGCCCGGTCGGCATTCGACTGTGCCGCCGACGGGCTTGCTGCACCGGCCGACAGCACGAGGGCCGCGACGGTGCCCACGAGAAGGCGCCGGCTTCCGCAAATCCGCGATTGCATTCTGTTCACCGCTCCTAGGACGGCTGGCTTGGTTCCGTAACCCTGCCCTCGAGTTTACCCGGTCGCCGCGGCCTTTTCGCCGGCTCCGTAATTTCTCTCGCGCGCTCAAGGGCGTCGCCGGATCCCAGGCCGCGTCCTTTGCCCGCGTCCGGCGCGACTCGTCAGCCCGGCGTCCGCGCCAGCAGCCGCTTCAGCCGGATCTCCGCCTGCCGATCGCCCGCGGCGATCGCCTTGCGATACCACTGCGCCGCCGTCTGCGCGTCGCCACGCACGCCGCGCACGCGCAGCAGCTCCAGCACGGCGGGATCATAGGTCTGGCCCACGGCGGTCGCCGCCGCGGCACTCCCCTGCTCCGCCGCACGCTCATAGAAGAGTCGCGCCGCCGCGACGTCGCCCGTCACCAGCAAGTCGTCACCGCGCGCGAGCAGCGCATCCGCCTCCGGATTCGAATTCGGCGCTGGAACCGCGGCAACCGTCGGCGTGGGCGTGGGCCCGGCGGTGCGTTCCGCGGTCGGCGGTGCGCTCACGGGCGACGGCGGCGCATCGCTCGCGGCCGGCGCCGGTGCGGAGGCGGCAACGGGCGGCGCGGCTGGCGCTGGAACGGACGGCGCCGGAGGCTGCGGCGGAAGCGGGATCAGCAGAGCTGTGGGCGCGGAAGCTGCCGCGATCGCGTCCGGCTCCGGTTGCTTGGGAGGCACCTCGGCGTGGCGCCCCGTCGAAAGGACGAGAAGGGTGGTCGAGACCGCCAGTGCCAAGCAGCCGAAGCCGATGGCGACATTCACCAGCAGCGACTTCCGCGCGGGTGCCTGTGCGACAGGCGTAACTGGCGTGGCTGGCACCGGCGGCTTCGCTCGGGCGGGCGCGGCGCTCGCTTCGGCCTGTTGATCGCGATCGAAAGACCAATACGACGGCCGGAAGGTCGAGGCAGTGGCGGTGCCCTTGCTGTAAAGCACGCTCGGCGCGGCTGGTGCCTCGCTCGGCCGGTCCTCGCCCACTCGGCGATCGGCGATCTGGATTACTGGGGCGGACTCGGGCTCGGCGGTACGGCTGACATTGCCGGAAGCCTCGCCCTTCGCCGCCAAGAGATCGGACAGCAACTTCGCCCGTTTATCGGCGCTCGCCATGACCCGGTCTCGGCTGATCGCTGGAACACATACGGGCCGAGGGTGCAGCGAAATTGCTTAATACTCTGCTAAGGACCGGAGGTGCCACAATAATGCCATAAGAACTCGAAGGCGTTGCCCGCACGAGTTCAAGAATAATTTGGCCGGTATTTTAAATTCCTCTTGCCGCCCGTCGAGCGCCGAAGCCGAGGCTTACCCCGCCTCCGCCTCGGCGGCGCGCTGGGCGCGCTTGCGCGCGTTGGGATCGAGCAGGCGCTTGCGGAGCCGCACGGATTTGGGCGTCACCTCCACGAGCTCGTCGTCGGCGATATAGGCGATCGCCTGCTCGAGCGTCATCTGGATCGGCGGCGTCAGGCGCACGGCCTCGTCCTTGGCGGTGGTGCGGATGTTGGTGAGCTGTTTCCCCTTGATCGGGTTCACCTCGAGGTCGTTGTCGCGGGTGTGCTGGCCCACGATCATGCCCTCGTAGACCTGGGTTCCCGGGGTCACGAACATCGGGCCGCGGTCCTCCAGGTTCCAAAGCGCATAGGCGACGGCGGCGCCATCCGCGGTCGAGATCAAGACGCCGGTGCGCCGGCCCTCGACCGGCCCCTTGTAGGGCGCATAGCCGTGGAAGAGCCGGCTCATGATGCCGGTGCCGCGGGTGTCGGTCAGGAACTCGCCCTGATAGCCGATAAGGCCGCGGGTGGGCGCCAGGAAAGAGAGCCGCTGCTTGCCGCCACCCGAGGGACGCATTTCCCGGAGCTCGCCCTTCCGGCGCGAGATCTTGTCGACCACGATGCCGGAGAATTCCTCGTCGACGTCGATCACGACCTCTTCGATGGGCTCGAGGCGCTGGCCGGTCTCGGGATCGCTCTTGAAGAGCACGCGCGGACGCGAGATCGCGAGCTCGAAGCCCTCGCGCCGCATGGTCTCGATGAGGACGCCGAGCTGCAGCTCGCCGCGGCCCGCGACCTCGACCGCGTCCTTCTGCTCGCTCTCGCGCACGCGGATCGCGACGTTTCCCTCGGACTCGCGGTGGAGACGCTCGGCGATCGGGCGCGAGGTCACCTTGCTGCCCTCGCGGCCAGCGAGCGGGCTGTCGTTCACCGAGAAGGTCATGGCGAGAGTCGGCGGATCGATCGGCGTCGCCGAGAGCGGCGCCTCCACCTCGAGCGCGCAGAGGGTGTCGGCGACCGTCGTCTCGGTGAGGCCCGCGATCGCCACGATGTCGCCGGCCTCCGCCTCCTCCACCGGCACCCGGTCAAGGCCGCGGAACGACAGCAGCTTGGTCATGCGGCCGGTTTCGCCGGTGCTGCCATCGGCGTGCAGCACCTTCACCGGCATATTCAGTCGCGCGCGGCCCTGCTCCACCCGACCGGTCAGCACGCGGC
>DATMMM010000434.1:0-6663 GCA_035569735.1 Allostellaceae bacterium
AGCGCCGCCACGTCCTCGTGATAGGCCTTGGCCGTGCGCTCGGTGAGCGCGCGGATGGGCTCGTTGTTGTCGCGCGCGGCCTTGTTGATCTTGTCGTCGATGTCCGTGATGTTCCGGACATAGGTCACGTGCTCGGCGCCATAGGCGTGGCGCAGCAGCCGGTAGAGCACGTCGAACACGATCACCGGCCGCGCGTTGCCGATGTGCGCGAAGTCGTAGACGGTGGGGCCGCAGACATACATGCGCACGCGCGTGGGATCGAGCGGCTGGAAGACTTCCTTCCGGCGTGTCAGCGTGTTGTGAAGCGTAAGCGGCAAGGCGGCTCGATCCGTATGACCCCGACGAGCCGAGGGGTAACAGATTCCGCCGCGGGGGTCCACGCTCCCCGCGAGGACGCGCCTTAACCTTGCGTGAACCGGATCGAGTCCAGGAAGCGCTGCGCTTGGGGGTCGGCCTCGGAGCCGTGAGGCCCGAGCGCCACGCATTGGTCGAGGATCACGGTGGCGCCGTTGACGCGCACGTAGAGCCGGACCCTGGCCGTCTGCGGCTTGGGATCGGTGGCGTCCGGCGGCACGCT
Source organism: Allostellaceae bacterium (assembly GCA_035569735.1). Lineage (GTDB taxonomy): Bacteria > Pseudomonadota > Alphaproteobacteria > ATCC43930 > CGMCC-115725 > DASZHJ01. The sequence goes on from DATMMM010000434.1 coordinate 578, forward strand.
GATGACGAACTCCGAGACATGCGCGTCGCCGACCGTGAACCGGCGCTCTCCGGCGACGCGGCCGGAGACCGCCGCCGCCAGGCTGTTCCGGGCGGCGTTCAGCAGGTCGATCACCGCGGTGCCGCGCGAGACATAGCCGCGGGGATAGACCGTGTGGGTGACGGAGTACTGGACCTCGCCCAGCTTGAGCTGCGCGGTCTTGGCGACGACGCCGTCGCGGTCGACGCCGTCCTCGGTCACCTTGGGCGTGCCCGGCGTCGAGACCACGAAATCCGTGCCCGGCAGCTTGAACTCCTGCCAGGACTGCGCCTCGGCGGCGGCCGGCAGGGCGAGGCCGAGGCTCACCAGCAAGAGGAATCGGGGTGCGACTTTCATGAGGCAGAATAGAGGCTGCGTTGCTAAGCAGTTTCTCCCTGCAAGCGATGTAGTGCACGCTCGCGCCCAATCAACGGAAGCAAATTTCGGAGCTCGGGTCCCTGCTCCCGCGCGGTGAGCGCCAAGCGGAGCGGATGAAAGAGCGCCCTGCCCTTGCGCCCCGTCGCCGCCGCCACGCGATCGGTCCAACTCTTCCAGGTCGTGACATCGAAGGGCTCCGACGGCAGCAACTCTGCGGCTTTCGCGAGGAATGTTTCATCGCCCGGCGCGCTTGTTGGCGCGACCTCGCCCGCGCAGACCTGCCACCAGTAGGCGGCGTCGCTGACGCGCTCGAGATTGGAGCGCACCGCCTCCCAAAAGGCGCGCGTAGCGCCCTTGGGCAGCCTTGCCGCGACGGTCTCGAACGGCGTCTGATGCAGCAGCTTCGCGTTGAGCGCGCCGAGCTCGGCGGGATCGAGATGCGGCTGCGCACGGCCGAATTTCTTGAAATCGAACTCCGCCACCAGCGCCGCGAGATCGAGGCGCGGCTCGATCGCATCGGAAGTGCCGAGCTTCGCCAACAGGCTGTTGATGGCCATGGGCTCGATCCCGTCCTCACGCAGGCTCACGAGGCTCAGGCTGTCCATGCGCTTGGAGAGCGCCTCGCCGCCCTTGCCTGTGATCAGCGAGAGGTGCGCAAAGGCGGGCGGCTGGTGGCCGAGTGCCTCGAAAATCTGGCTCTGGAAGGCGGTGTTGGTGACGTGGTCCTCGCCGCGGATCACGTGGCTGACGCCGAGATCTGCGTCGTCCACCACCGAGCTGAAGGTGTAGAGCGGCATGCCGTCGGCACGGACCAGCACGGGGTCGCTCAGATGCGCGCCCTGGAACTCCGTCGGCCCGCGCACGAGATCGTCCCAGGCGACGGCGCGGTGCTCGAGCTTGAAGCGCCAATGCGGCGCCTCGCCCGCGGCGATGCGGCGCGCGATCTCCTCGCGCGAGAGCGCGAGCGCCGCGCGGTCGTAGATCCAGGGCTGTCCCCGCTGCTGCGCGAGCTTGCGCTTGAGGTCGAGCTCCTCCGCGCTCTCGAAACAGGGATAGAGCAGGCCCGCGGCCTTCAGGCGCTCGGCCGCCTCGGCATAGCAGTCGAGCCGCGTGGACTGCCGCTCGTACTCGTCCCAGTCGAGCCCGAGCCAGCGGAGATCCGTCTCGATCGCGTCGGCGAATTCGAGGCGCGAGCGCTCGCGGTCGGTGTCGTCGAGGCGCAGCAGGAAGCGCCCGCCGGTCTTACGCGCGAACAGCCAATTGACCAGCGCCGTGCGGGCATTCCCCAGATGCAGCCGCCCGGTCGGGCTGGGGGCGAAGCGGACTTTGGTCACGACGCGGTGCTGCTCACGACCGCACCGGCGTCTTGAGCGGCGCGCCGACCGCGGAGACCGGGCCCTGGAAGCGGTTGGTGATGGGGTAGCGGCGGTCGCGGCCGAAGGCGCGGCGGGTGATCTTGACGCCGGGCGGCGCCTGCCGGCGCTTGTACTCCGCGCGGTCGAGCATCAGCCAGACGCGCCGCACCGTCGCCTCGTCATGGCCGCGCGCTACGATCGCCTCCACGGGCATCTCGTGCTCGACGAGGCATTCGAGGATGTCGTCCAGCATCGCGTAGGGCGGCAGGCTGTCCTCGTCGCGCTGGTTGGGCTTGAGCTCGGCCGAGGGCGGCTTGGCGATGACGCGCTCGGGCATGACGCGGCCCTCGGGCCCGCGGAGCCCAGCGGGCCGCCCCTCGTTGCGCAGCCGCGAGAGCGCGAACACCGTCATCTTGTAGACGTCCTTCAGGATTGCGTAGCCGCCGCACATGTCTCCATAGAGCGTGGCGTAGCCCACGGACATCTCCGACTTGTTGCCGGTGGAGACCACCATCCAGCCGAATTTGTTGGAGAGCGCCATCAGCGCCATGCCGCGCGCACGCGACTGGATGTTCTCCTCGGTGATGTCGGGCTGCTTCCCGGCGAAGGAGTCCTTCAGCATCGCGCCGAAGGCGCTCATCGCGGGCTCGATGCCGATGGTTCGGTAGTCGATGCCGAGCAGCTTCGCCACGGCCTCGGCGTCCTCCAGGCTCTCGGGCGAGGTATAGGCCGAGGGCATCATCACCGCGTGAACACGCTCCGGCCCCAGCGCATCCACCGCGATCGCGGCGGTGAGCGCGGAATCGATGCCGCCCGAAAGCCCCAGCACCACGCCGGGGAAACGGTTCTTCTCGACGTAATCCCTGAGGCCCAGGACCAGCGCCTGATAGATCGCCTCGAGCCCTTCACTGGGCGCGGTGGTAGGGCCCTGATCGACGGTCCAGCGCGCGCCCTCGCGCCGCCAGCGCGTCGTCAGCACCAGCTCGCGCCAGTCGGGCGCCTGCGCCTTGAGCCGGCAATCGGCATCGAGCGCGAAGGAGGCGCCGTCGTAGACCAGCTCGTCCTGGCCGCAGACCTGGTTCACATAGAGCAGCGGCAGCCCCGTCTCTTTGATGCGCTCGATCGCGAAGGAGAGGCGCTGGTCGCGCTTGTCGGTCTCGAAGGGCGAGCCGTTGATCACGATCAGGAGCTCGGCGCCCGATTCCTGCAGGGTCTCCGACACATCGGGAAACCACATGTCCTCGCAGACCATGACGCCGAGCCGCACGCCGCGGAACGCCATCGGCCCGGGCGCCGGCCCCGCCGCGAACACTCGCTTCTCGTCGAAGACGCCGTAGTTGGGGAGCTCGTGCTTGAAGCGCAGGCCTGCGATCCGCCCGCCCTCCAGCAGGAGGGCGGCGTTATAGACCTTGCCGTCCTCGCCCCAGGGCGAGCCCACGATCATGCCGGGCCCGCTCCTCGTCACCTCCGCGAGCTCGTGCACCGCCGCCTCGCAGGCCGCCACGAAGGTGGGCTTCAGCACCAGGTCCTCCGGCTGATAGCCGGAGACGCCGAGCTCGGTCGCGACCACAAGGTCGGCACCCTGGCGCGCCGCCTCCGCATGGGCCGCGCGCAGCTTGGCCAAGTTGTGCGCGATATCGCCCACGGTGGGATCGAGCTGCGCAATGGCGATGGCGAGGTGGTCCATGAAGGAAGCTCTTAGCTGTTAGCTGTTAGCCGTCGGCTTAGCGCGGCCGATAAGCTAATGCTCAATCTATGCATAAAGGCGCGGCGGCGCCATACCGGCAGGGTAAAGCAGGGCCGCCGCATTCGCACGGCTGAATGCCGGAGGCTGGTCGCGAGCGGTTCCCGACGGCATGGAATTGGCTTTTCGCCGACATTACGCCCACTGATCTCGTTCGATAAATCGGCTCTGCTTTCCCAATCTACGATTTCTCGCGGGATCCGCCCCGAGGGGGTTGCGGGCGCGGATGCCGCCGAGCTCCGCGGGCGGATGCCGCAATGGGCTCCGCCGCATCGCCGCCTTGCCCCCTGGGCGTTCCTGGGCTCGGTGCCCTCCTGCGCATATCTGTGCCGAGCTCGCCATCTCTCGCTCCTCTGCCGATCGGGGGCTCGGCACAACACAATTCCCGTCGATCGACAGCTGACCACGGGATTGTTCAGGCGCGCTGAACAAATGCGATGACTTCGACACCGCCCCTTCGGGTCCGCGCTGTGAGGGGTAGCTTCGATCTAAGGTCGTGAACTCATAAATGCGACAAGCGCCGCCCGCACTTCCGGTGTCAGCGGTGAAGCAGACATTGCGCGGAGGCTGCCACGCTTCGCATCCTGACCCCCTGAGCAGACGTTGGCTCAGGGACGATGAATGACAGCTCTGCGCCCAATCGAGACTTTCAGCGAGCAACTGGCACATACTGAAAGCCGACATTGCGATCAACGCCGACGCCGTGCGCGAACGGATCAGCCGGATCGCGCTTGATCGCTTCGTCGGTTAGTGTCTCGGCTTTGGCGAGCGAGCGTTCGGGCTCGTCGGTCCAACGGTTGTAATAGGCATAGGCGAGCGCCATGCCGAGCGCGGCCCTCCGATCCTGCCATCACACAACGGGTTCCTCCTGCTCGACAAGGCGAAGTTCGCCGAGGACCTCGGCCCCGGCCTCGATCTCGGCCAGGTCGCGGCTCGTCGAAGAGCGACAGCTGCAGCGGCCCGCCGTCGGCCGCCAGCGCCTGGATGGTCGGCGCTCGCAGGCAGGTGATCGCCTTCCACAAGCCGCAGTCGGGCAAGGCCGGCGGCTGGGAGTTTCCCTATGTCGTCTGGAGATACGGCTATGGCGGCGAGCAGCAGCATTTCGTCGACCGCATTTTGGGCTGAGCGTCGATCCCGATCTCATCGAGGATATAGCCGTCCTGATCGACTGCGCGCCACAGCCAGTGCTTCTTGCCGCCGATGGTGACGACGACCTCGTCGAGGTGCCAGATGTCGCGACGGCTCGGCCCCAGGGGAAAGCGAAAGGACAACCAAACCGCATGAGCGATGATCGCAGGCGGAAATCAATGACGCTTGTAGCTGAGCCCGTCTACACGGCTTGCCGCATGCCGGAGTTAACATGACAACGCCGTGGAACATTACGGCACACCGGAAATCACCGTCCAATTGTATCTGAACATCCCACTGTGACGGGTCGATGATCGCATTACTGGATGGCGCGTGAGCCGATTGACCTCTTTGACTGGCGGCAAGGCAGCTAGGATTTTGTTGGGTGACAGCAGCTCTGCTCAGATTGCGCGCTCGTCCTGCACAGGCACGACGAGTTGATCGGCACATCTGCCTTGGCCAGCGCCGTGGCCAGCCTGGCCTGCAGCGCGGGCAGCTCTTCGCTCTCGCCGCGGCGCTTCAGGCATTCCACCAGCCCGTGCAGCGCCCACACATTGTCGGGGTGCTGGGTGCAGCGTTGCACCTTGCCGCTCAAACCAAGATCGTCCCGATAGACCCGTTCGGCCTCCTCGCGGTGACCCCGATCGAGAAGCAGCGCAGCCAGTGCATGGCGCGGCGGGTGCATCCACGCCCAAGGCTCGGTGTAGGACAGATTGTCGTCAAGCTCGACCGCCTGCCGCAGATGGGCGTAGGCCTCGTCATATCGGCCCTGGTGATAGGCAAGCTCGCCGTCGAGCAAAGCAGCGCCGACGCCGAGAGAAGCTCTGGTCGGGTTGCTGAGGAAACGCCGCTCGGGCGGGATGCTCGCCAAATGCCGGTGAAACCGTTCGCGCTCCCGCTCCGCCCCGGCGAAATCCCTTAGCGTCGCATGCGCGACGCCCTTGGCGTAGTGCTGCATGGCAGTCGTCAGCACATAAAGCTCGGGCTCCTCGACCATTGGTTCGTCGATGATGTCCTGCCAGCGGCCGAAGCGCACCAGCACATGCGACCTCATGGCATGATAGCCCTCCACCGTCTGAGTCAGCTTGGGCCGGCCCGGAAGGCTCACAACATTGCGCGTCACCAGGTTGCGCACCTTATCGGCGGCCCAAAGTGCCGGCGCATACTGGCCGAGAAGCATGCAGGTGAACATCATCAGATGCAGGTCGTGGCAGCAGCCGAGCAGGTAATAGGTGGGCTCATCCGCATAGGCGAGATAGAGGTCGTTGGCGCGATCCGCCTTGTCGCTGGCAAGCCGGGCCTTCTCGTATTCACCGCACAGCACGTAGATGTGGCCAGGCATATGGTTCATGTGGCCGGCATCGGGGCACATCGTGCCGAGCAGGTCCGCCGAGCGCATGCCGCGCTCCGGCATATCAGACATTTCCAGCAGATGGATATGCAGGTGGAGGATCGCCGGATGC
>DATMMM010000435.1:0-2062 GCA_035569735.1 Allostellaceae bacterium
CTATGGTCTGCTTCGCTTGCATTATCGGCGTGCCCGCCTTTGGATGGCCGAAGATCAGCAGCTCCGTCGGGCGCAACTCCATGCCGACGGACTTGGCGCCGCCGCTATCGGGTCTCGCTGTTCGGCAGCATGCCACTCCGGTAGGATCGCGCGAAAGCACCCTGGATCGCACGATGCCGGCACCCGACCAACCCAAGGACTATCCCCTGCCCGTCCGGGTTTTCGCCACGCGGCGCGAGATGGGGGCGGCGGCGGCGGCGGATCTCGCGGATTTCCTGCGCGCGAAGATCGGGATCGCCGGTCACGGCGTGCGCGTCATCTTCGCGGCGGCGGACAGCCAGCGGGACATGCTGGAGAGCCTGATCGCGGACCAGCGGCTCGATTGGGGCCGCATCACCGCCTTTCACATGGACGAGTACATCGGCCTGCCCGCGGACGCGCCGCAGCGGCTCGGCAATTGGCTGAAGCGCGAGCTCATCGAGCGCGTGCCGATCGGCCGGTTCCACGCGATCTCGCCGGAATTCGGGGTCGAGGCCGCGATCGAGCACTATGAGCGGCTGCTGGCGGAGGCGCCGATCGACGCGGTCTGCCTCGGCATCGGCGTCAATGGGCACCTCGCCTTCAACGAGCCCGGGAGTGCCACCGACCTCCAGGACCGCGACTGGGTCAAGGAGATCGGCCTCGACCCCGTGAGCCGCCAGCAGCAGGTGGACGAGGGCAATTTTCCCTCGATCGCGGCGATGCCCGAGACCGCAATCACCCTCACGGTGCCCTGCCTGCTCTCGGGCGAACGGCTCTTCTGCATGGTCCCGGGCAAGGTGAAGGCGCCGGCGCTCCGCCGCGCGCTCCGGGACCCGATCGGCCCCGACTGTCCCGCGACCGCCCTTCGCCGGCATGCACACTGCACGCTCTATTGTGACCGGGGCGCGCTGCCGGACGAGTAATGTCCGCTCGCCCGTGTCCAATCGAGGGCTTGGGGCGCCAGGGCCTTGTGGCAGGTACGGAACCGCTTATTCATCGTTCAATAAAGCGGAGTCCCGCCCATGTGGTCCGAGGATACGGACATCGGCGACGTCGCGTGCATGCGCGGCGCCGCGGAAGTGTTCCTACGTCGCGCCGAGACGGCCAAGAACGCCGGGGAGCGTGAACGGTTCCTTGGGTACGCCAAGCTCTACCGGGAGATGGCGGCGCGCGCCGAATCGGCCGAAACCGAGGCCGACGACGAGCCCTGAAGCTCAGGCGAGCTCGGCGAGGCGCCGTTCCAGGAGGCGGCGCTCGGGCTCGAGCTTGGCGAGCGCAAGGGCGGCGCGGTAGGCCGACCGGGCTTCCTCGCGCCGGTTGAGGCGCCGGAGTACATCCGCGCGCACCGCGGGGAGCAGGTGATAGCCCGCGAGCGTCCCGCGCGCGCTCAGCGCATCCAACAGGTCGAGCGCGCGGGCGGGACCATCCACCATCGAGACGGCGGCGGCATGGTTGAGCTCCACCACCGGGGACGGGTGGAGACGCAGCAGCACCTCGTAGAGCCCGACGATCTGCGGCCAGTCCGTGGCGTCGTGGCGCGGCGCGCGGGCGTGAAGCGCCGCGATCGCCGCCTGCACCGCGTAGGGGCTGGGCCGGCCCGGCTTGCGCAAGGCCGCCTCGACGAGCGCCAGGCCTTCGGCGATCTCGGCCTGGTCCCAGAGGCTGCGGTCCTGGTCCTCGAGCAGGATGACCTCGCCTTCCGGCGTGGCCCGGGCGCGCCGCCGCGCGTGGTGCAGCAGCACCAGTGCCAGCAAGCCCTGGATCTCGGCCCGGCCCGGCAGCAGTCCCTCGAGCAGGCGCGCGAGCCGGATCGCCTCCAGCGCCAGGTCCTCGCGCATGAGCTCGGTGCCGGAGGTGACGGCATAGCCCTCGGTGAAGACCAGGTAGATCACCGCCAGCACCCCGTCGACCCGGGCGTCCAGCGCCTCCAGCGGAGGGGTCTGGTAAGGAATTCCCGCGGTGCGAATTTTCGCCTTCGCGCGCACCAGGCGCTGGGCCATCGTCTCCTCGGTCACCAGGAAGGCGCGGGCGACGACCGGGG